>JBFIHK010000007.1:0-33902 GCA_041601795.1 Minisyncoccia bacterium | reverse complement strand
TCTATCGTCAATATTAGGTTTAGTTATTTCACCTAATTGGTTTAATGTCTTTTTAATTGCTATTTATATTGTTTTGTATGTTGGTCAAAAATATTGGGCTTTCAGACATAAGCCAGTTCAGTTAATAAGTAAGACCACCGGAGAACCTTTACCATTTTCTATTATCAGATTTTATTTAGAAGGAACTGATACGGAAATTAAGTCTCTAGTCGCTGATGAATTGGGCCGTTTTTATGTTTTAATAAGGCCTGGAACTTATTACTTTACAGTTGATGAAAAGCTAGATGATGGTTCTTATAAAAAAATTCATACCTCTAAACCAAAAGAATTAAAAAAGGGTATTATGCGGGGCCGGGTTGAAATATAGAAATATAAAAGTCTAATACTCCAGGATTTTACCCTGGAGTATTAGACTTTTGTTATCTCCTCCTCCTTTGCTCTTAAGTGAGCTTCGGCGAGACACGTCGGGCTCCACCTGCGCCCATTGGGCTATGGCGGATAAGTTGGAAATAAAAAAAAGATCTTAGAAAAGATACTCTAAGCTTTTGTCTTGCGGCTTAATTTAAAAATGTTTACAATAAATCGGTTATAAAATATAAAATATTATCATGCTTACAGATGAAAAGTTTGTTATTAAGGGGCTCGGAGGGCAAAAAAAGTTAAAAGGCAAAATTTCTACTCCAGGAGCTAAAAATGCCGTGTTAAAAGTTTTAGCTGCGTCGTTGTTGTTTTCAGATGAAGTGACCTTAACTAATGTGCCAGAAATAGAAGATGTTAAAAGAATGCTAGAGTTGTTAGAAGATTTAGGAGTGGTAGTAGAAAAAAAGGCAGCCGAAACTTATAGACTAATTACTAAAGATATTTTAACTTATGAAATATCAACTACTATTTCAAAGCATTTAAGATCTTCTATTGTTTTAACGGGTCCACTTTTAGGCCGGTTGGGGCGAGTCACTTTTCCTCACCCTGGAGGTTGTGTGATCGGTAAGCGCCCAATAGATTTTTTTATTGATAGTTTTAAAGCTTTAGGGGCTGAAATTAAAGACACTGGAGCAGGATATGACATCAAGGTAAATAAAAAATTAACAGGCACTGAAATATTTTTTAAAAATATATCAGTAACGGCCACAGAAAATTTTATGATGGCCGGGGTGTTAGCAAGCGGAACCACTGTTTTAAAAAATGTAGCTTTAGAACCTGAAATAATTAGTTTAGGAGAATTTTTAAATGAATGCGGAGCTAAAATTTCGGGGTTAGGAACTTCTGAAATTACTATTATAGGTGGGGGGTTATTGTCAGGCAAAAACAAGGTTTATAGCACTATACCAGACCGAATAGCTGCGGGCAGTTTTATTATTTTAGGAGCTTTAGCGGGTGAAAAAATGGAAGTTACAAACTGTGAGCCTAAACATTTAGAGTCATTATTATTTTTATTAAAATCAGCTGGTATTAAATTAGAAGTCAAAAAAAACTCAGTTATAGTATATGGGGCAGAATCTAAACCACAGGCAGTTGATATAAAAACTCATGAATATCCTGGGTTTCCGACCGACTTGCAGGCTCCGATGGCGGTACTACTAACCCAAAGTAGCGGACAAAGTTTTATTTTTGAAACTATTTTTGAAGGCCGATTAAATTATTTAGAAACTTTTTTTAGAATGGAGGCTGATGTAAAAATTATTGATGCGCATCGAGCTTTTATTAGTGGTCCTAATAAATTAATTGGTAAAGATATGACTAGTCCCGACTTACGGGCAGGGCTAGCTTATATTTTAGCTGGTGTTATAGCAAAAGGGGAATCTGTAGTTCACAATGTGTATTATGTTGACCGTGGGTATGAAAATATAGAAAAACACCTTCAAAATTTAGGTGTAGACATTAAAAGAGTTTAATTTTGACTTGTTTGCTTACTTAAGTAAAACCCTCTACAATTAGGCTATATATGTTAATGCCATTTTTTACTTCAAAATTAGGAATAGATTTAGGAACAGCTAATACTTTGGTTTTTGTACCAGGTAAAGGTATTGTTTTAAATGAGCCTTCAGTAGTAGCAGTATCAGAAATAGACAATAAGGTGGTCGCAGTAGGTAATGAGGCTAAAGATATGGTCGGTAAAACCCCAGATAATATTAGGGCTTATAGGCCCATGAAAGATGGAGTGATTGCTGATTATAGAGTAACCGAAGCTATGCTTAGATATTATATTAGTAAAGCTTTGGGTTCATGGCATTTCATTAAGCCTGATGTTATGGTCTCGGTACCAGCGGGTGTGACTTCGACTGAAAGACGAGCTGTTATTGAAGCTACGGTTAAAGCTGGTGCCAAAAATGCTTATGTAGTTAAAGAGCCAATTTTAGCTGCTATTGGAGCCGGTATTCCTATTTATGAACCTAGGGGACACATGGTGGTTGATATTGGTGGAGGTACGACTGATGTGGCCGTTATTTCTTTAGGGGGAATAGTGGCTTCAACTTCAGTTAAGTTTGCTGGTAATAAAATAGATCAAGCAATTGCTGATTATATTAAAAAGACTTTTAATTTAGGTATTGGTGACAAAACAGCCGAAGAGGTTAAAATTGCCATTGGTTCTGCCGTCCCACTAGAGGAAGAATTAACTTATACTATTAAAGGTCGAGATTTTTTAACTGGCCTGCCACGAAGCGCTGAAATCAAAACCAATGAAATAGTCAGAGCGATTGATGATGAGTTACGAGAAATAATTAAAGCTATTAAATATGTTTTTCAAGAGACTCCACCAGAATTATCGGCTGATATTATAGACCAAGGTATTACTATGACAGGGGGCTCGTCTCAACTTAGAAATTTACCTGAATTAATTTATCGTCGTACTAAAGTCAAAGCCTATTTAGCAGATGAATCTTTATATTGTGTAGTTAGGGGGACAGGTATAGCCTTGGAACATTTAGACACTTATAAAAAAAGTATTATGAGTAAAAAGTAGTTCTTATGTTGACCCATCACCACGCCTATGTTTTTGTTGGCGACTTAACTTCTTGTCAAGAATTTATACAACCAAAGTTAAAAGATTTAATAGGTCATCTTGATTTTAATAATGGAGATACTTGGGTGGGAGAATTTCATTCTTTAACTATTGAAGATAGTCGAGCTATAAGGTTGGCCAGTAGAACAAAAAAAATATTGATGGTGAAATTTAGTAGTGCTACTGTTTCAGCCCAAAATGCCTTACTTAAAACATTAGAGGAACCAGCCCAGAATGTTAAAATATTTTTGATAGTTCCAAATATAAAAATCCTGTTACCAACCATTTTATCTCGAGTGGTGGTTTTAAATAATACGCAAGAAATTAAATTAAGTACCAAGGTAGATTCATCTGAAGTGACAACTTTTTTACAATCATCTGTAGCTGAAAGATTGCTACAAATAGAAAAATGGAAAAAAGAGGATTCAGAAGTAAATAAAATTAGAACTATTAAAATAGTTGAAGAAGTAGAGATGTATTTGTGGCAACAAAAAATTTTTTCTAATTTAGCTGTTATTTTGAATATTAAAAAATATTTATATGATCAGTCTTTTAATTTTAGGCTAACTTTAGTTTACTTAGCCCTTGCTCTACCTCCTAAACTCAGTTAATCTATAATTATAATTGTTATAATAATTTAGTTAATTTATGTCATATAATTTTAATATTTTTGATCAAAGGGTGGCTGAAATAGATAAGTGGTTGAAAAAAGAATTGGCCACTGTTAGAACAGGCAAGGCAACACCTTTAATTCTAGATGGAGTCATGGTAGATTCTTACGGTACTAAAACTCCTTTAAAGCATGTTGGATCTATAAATATAGAAGATGCCAGGACTTTAAAAATAATTCCATGGGAAAAAGATCAAATAAAATCTATTGAAACTGCTATTGTAGCGGCTAATTTAGGTATTTCGACTGCTCCTGATGATGTTGGGGTGAGGGTTATTTTTCCAGAGCTTACTAGCGAAAGGCGTGTTAGTTTAATGAAAATAGTTAAAGACAAAGTTGAAGAGGCAAAAGTGTCATTACGAAAAGAAAGAGAAAGAGCTATCAATGAGATAGAGAATTTAACTAAAGAAAAAACAATTAGTGAGGATGACAAGTTTAAATTTAAAGAGACTTTGCAAAAAAAGATAGACGAAGCCAATAAGAATTTGGAAGAAGTTTTATTAAAAAAAGAAACAGAAATAACTAGTTAATATTATGATGACCGTTATTATTTTTCTGCTGGTTATTTCGTTACTTATTTTTGTTCACGAGTTAGGCCACTTTTTAGTAGCTAAATTAATTGGAGCCAGAGTAGATGAGTTTGCTATTGGTTTTCCGCCTCGTTTATTTTCTAAAAAATATGGCCAGACTGAATATTCTTTAAATGCCTTACCTTTTGGGGGGTATGTTAAAATTTATGGGGAAAATCCCAATGAAAGAACAGATCAAATAGAGGCTGAAGAAAAGCAACAAGGTGATTTAAGTTTAAAACCAAAATGGCAACAAGCTTTAGTTTTGGTAGCTGGGGTAACTTTTAATGTTATTTTGGCTTGGTTGTTAATTTCTTTTAGTTTAATGTCTGGGGCACCGACTTCGGTGGATGAAATAAAGGCTACTTATCCAGAAGCTGTTATATCTGATGCAGTTTTAATGATTATTCAAGTCAGTCCCGCAAGTCCAGCTGAAAAGGCGGGACTTGTGGTGGGTGATATTATAACCAGCGTGGAAACAGGTGGGGTCAGAACAAACAGTCCAACAGTAGATACTTTTAAAAACGAAGTTAGTAAAGGGCAAAAATTAAATCTTAATTTAAGTCGAGATGAAAAAAAGTTAGAAGTAGTAGTGGTTCCAGAGCTAGGAGTAGTAGAAGGTAAAACAGCCATCGGAGTTGGCTTAAATGAAATTGGTTTACTAAAATTACCTGCCCACCAAGCTTTGTTTGTGGGGGCTAAGTCTACTTTCGTGATGCTTACTTTAATGGTGACTTCTTTTGGAGACTTACTTCAAACTCTAATTGCTGGTGATAAAAACATAACAGAAGTGGTAGCTGGGCCAATAGGGATTGCTGGTATGACCAGAGATGCTAGTCAGTTGGGCTTTGTTTATTTGCTTACTTTTACGGCTTTTATTTCACTTAACTTAGCGGTGATCAATATGATTCCCTTTCCGGCTTTAGATGGGGGGCGCTTATTTATTTTATTCATTGAAGCAGTAACTAGAAATAAAATTCCTCCTAAAATAGTTAATAGTTTAAATTTAGTGGGCTTGGTTTTGTTGTTACTTTTGATGCTTGTTGTTAGTGTTGGAGATATTGGTCGGCTATTGTAATTAGTTTTTATTTTTTAAAAGTTACTTTTATTATAAGTGTCTTTTTGACGCTCTACTACCTTTAGGCTATCATTAAAGAATATGAAACAAAGTCAATTATTTACTAAAACTCGTTGGGAAGATCCAGCTGATGAAACAGCTAAAAACGCTAAATTATTAATTAGAGCTGGTTTTATTCATAAAGAATTAGCTGGAGTTTATGACTATTTACCACTTGGACTGCGAGTCTTAAGGAAAATAGAACATATTATTAGGACTGAAATGAACAAAATCGGGGCCGAAGAAGTTCTTTTGACTAGCCTTCAAAGTCCAGATATTTGGCAAAAAAGTGATCGCTGGAGTGATGATAAGGTTGATAATTGGTTCAAAACTAAACTGGCTTCTGGCAGTGACTTAGGGTTAGCTAATACTCATGAGGAACCACTAACTGCTTTACTGGTTCATCATTTAAATTCTCATAAAGATTTACCTCAATATATTTATCAGTTTCAAACTAAGTTTAGAAATGAACTCAGGGCCAAAAGTGGCATCATGCGGACACGAGAGTTTTTAATGAAAGATTTATATTCTTTTTCTAAAACAGAAGCCGAGTTTAGAGTATTTTATGAAAAATGTGCCACTGCTTATAAAAATATTTTCGATCAAGTTGGTTTAGGTGAGGTTACTTATAGAACAGCTGCTTCTGGGGGTGCTTTTACTCAAGTTTTAACCGACGAATTTCAAACTTTATCTGACTCAGGTGAAGATATTATTTATGTTGATAAGGTTAAAAAATTGGCTGTCAATAAAGAGGTTTATAATGATGAGACTTTAAAGACCCTAGGTTTAAATCGCCAAGATTTGGTGGAGGAAAAAGCAATTGAAGTTGGTAATATTTTTCCCTTAGGTACCAGATACTCTGATAGTTTGGGTTTAAACTTTAGAGATGAAGATGGAATTTTGCATCCTGTAGTGATGGGAAGTTACGGTATTGGTTTAGGGCGATTATTGGGTACTATAGTTGAAGTTTTGTCTGATGATGGAGGTATTGTTTGGCCTCGGACAGTGGCTCCTTTTATGGTGCATGTGGTGGCTTTAGGTGATAAAAAAGAAGTTTTAGAAGAAGCCACTAAGTTGTATGAAAATTTAAATAAAAATAATATTGAAGTTCTTTTAGATGATAGATCTATGTCAGCGGGAGAAAAATTAGCTGATGCTGATTTATTGGGAATGCCACTTAGGGTGGTGGTAAGTGAAAAAACAATAGCCGTTGGTAATATTGAAGTTAAAACTAGACAAATAGGAGAGGTTAAACATTTAACTGAAGACGAATTAATAAAATTATGTCAATAATTTCTAACTTTAGAAAATTTCGTAATATTTTAGGAAGTGATATAGGAATTGATTTAGGCACGTCAACCACTTTAATTTATTTAAAAGGTGAGGGTATTATTATTACCGAACCTTCAATTGTGGCTATTAATCAAAAAACTGGTCGAGTGGTAGCGGTGGGGACAGATGCTAGTCATATGGTGGGTCGTACCCCATCTCATATTGAGGTTATTAAACCCCTTGAAAATGGTGTTATTTCTAATTTTGAAGTGGCAGAAGAAATGCTAGCTTATTTTATTAGAAAAGCTGTTCATATGCATTCTAAAAAATTTTTAAGACCTCGGGTAGTTATAGGGGTGCCATCTGGAGTGACTAATGTTGAGCGACGAGCAGTAAGAGATGCGGTCAAAAATTCTGGTGCTGGTGAAGTTTATTTAATTGAAGAGCCAATGGCAGCCGCCCTTGGTATTCGTTTACCAGTTAATGATCCAGTAGGTACTATGATTATAGATATGGGTGGTGGCACTACAGATATAGCCGTGATTTCCTTGGGAGGTGTTGTAAATGGTAAAAATTTAGATATTGCGGGGGCTAAATTAAATTCTGATATTATTAATTATATTAGAGATGAGTTTAAAATTTTATTAGGTGAAAGAACAGCTGAAGAAGTGAAGGTGAAAATTGGTAATGTGATGCGCCAAGGAGAACTTCAAGAAGCCACCATCAGGGGGCGAGATTTAGTGACTGGTTTACCTCGGGAAGTGGTGATAACAGATGCCGATGTTAGGGAAGCTATCAGTGAATCAATAGCTCAGTTTGTGGAAAAGATAAAAGAGGTGTTAGAGTCAACCCCGCCTGAAGTGGTGTCAGATATTATGCATCGGGGTATTGTGCTTGTTGGTGGCGGTGTTAAAATGACAGGTATAAAAGAGTTGTTGGAATTTGAATTAAAAATACCCATTTATTTAGCTGATGATCCTCACACGGCTGTAGTTAGAGGAGCTGGGGTATTGTTAGAAAATTTAGATTATTATAGAGATTTATTAATAGACAATGAAGACGAACTACCTCCTAGATAAAAAAACAATTTTTTCTGGTTCTAATAATAAAAATGACAATAAACATGTCAAAGTTATTTTAGGTTTAATTATTGTTCTTGTTTTAGGTGGGAGTATTATTTATAAAGTTTTAGCGGAACCAGTATTTAAAATAACCGCCCCTGTCATTAATAAGTCAAATGAGCTGGCTTATAATAATTTATCCCTTTTGGTAGGTTTATTTTCTAGTAAGGAAAATTTAATTATTGAAAACAGTCAGTTGAAAGAACAATTAAATGAAACTTTGGTGACTTCTTTAAAATATAAAGCCCTCCAAGAAGAAATTATGACTTTGCGCCAGTTTAGACTGCCGGACAATTTAGAAGTAATAATAGCCAAGGTATTAAAAAATGGCGGATTATTAAACTATGATGGTTTGGTGTTAGATATTGGTCAAAAAAATATTACTCCTAATGTTAATTTACAAGTTGGACAAAAGGTTATTATTTCAGACAATGTTTTGTTGGGGGAGTTAGTGGAAGTGTTGGATACTACCTCTAAGGTCGGTTTATATTCAACTCCTAATAGACAAACCAGTGTTCAAATAGGACCTAATAATGTTAAGGCTGTCGCTTTGGGGCAAGGTAGTGGTAATTATGTTGTTAGTTTACCTGTGGGGCTAGATTTTAATGTTGGGGATGTGGTTCTAACCGTGATTGATGAAAGGGAATATATAATTGGGGTGGTAGAAAATATTACTAAAACAGCCGAAGTGCCTTTTCAGAAGTTATACATTAAGCAACCTGCTAATTTAGCTAACTTAAGTTTTGTGGCCATAGAAATATGATGAGACCCTTTTATCTTTTATTGGTAGTTATATTTTGGATTCATTTACCACTACCAGTAGCTCTATCGCTATTTATTATTGGGGGGCTTATATTTCCTTGGTATATAGAAGGCGTGCTAGCTACTTTTTTGATAGATTTTTATTTGATCAATCCCGTCTCTCATATTTGGTGGTTGCCATATTTTGTTTTTACTATTTTTATTTTGTTAATTATTTTGGGCCGAAAATTCTTGATGAAGCATATTTTTAGGTATAATTAATATATGTGGTTTTATGATATATTAAATTTTTGGCGAGGCCGTAAACGCTTAGAGGTTTTAGACCCAGATGAAATTTTTCTTGATTCTGGTAATTTACCTTCTTTTGATACTAATCAACTTGAAGGTAGATTGGAAAAACCAATTTCCAAAGGAATTTTAACGGGTTCCCTTGTTTTTTTTCTGTTGGCAGGGTTACTTTTTATGGGACGTATTGGCTTTATTCAAATTGTTGAAGGCGAAGAGTTGAGAACTAGAAGCGATCAAAATAAATTAAGATATACTTTGGTTTTTGCTGATAGAGGGGTAATTTATGATCGGAATAACAAATCTTTAGCTTGGAACAATCCTAGTCGAGAATATATTACCGATCCAGGTTTTGCTCATGTGTTAGGTTATATAGGACTACCTAATAAAATAGAATTAGAAAGCGCTGACTTTAACCATCAAGAATATATTGGTAAAAACGGAGTGGAAAATACTTTTAATGATATTTTGATGGGTCAAAGAGGTATAAAAATAGAGGAAACTGATGCTAGTGGAAAAACAGAATCAGATCATGTGTTGCAAAACCCAGAACCAGGTAAAAGTATTAATTTATCTATTGACGCTAGAATTCAGACTAAATTGTTTTCTATTGTTCAAAATGTAGCTCGTGATAATGATTTTGCTGGGGGAGCGGCTGCTATTATGGATGTTCATACCGGTGAGGTTATTAGTTTAATTAGTTATCCAGAATATGATCCCAATATTTTAGCTCAAGGTAAAGACAGATCTTCTATTAATGAATTTATTAATAATCCAAATAAACCATTTTTAAATCGAGTCATTTCTGGTTTGTACACTCCTGGATCTATTGTTAAGCCTTTTGTAGCTTTAGCCGCTTTACATGAAAATTTAATTAGTCCCAATAAGGTTATTTATACTGATGGTACTTTGGTTATACCCAATAGATATTTCCCAGACAAGCCAACTACTTATCGTGACTGGAAAAACCTAGGTCCGGTTGATATGAGGGAGGCGCTTGCTATGTCATCTAATATTTACTTTTTTCATATTGGTGGTGGATATAACAATCAGCCAGGCTTAGGGATTACTAAAATTAACTCTTATTCTCACTTGTTTGGTTTAGGTGAAAAGACAAATATTGAATTAAACAATGAATCAGTTGGAGTGATCCCAAATCCAGAATGGAAAAAGAAAAATTATGAAGATGGTGATTGGCGCTTGGGAGATACTTTTTTAACTTCTATTGGTCAATATGGTTATTTAATTACACCGATAGAAATGTTACGGTCAGTGGCTTTCATTGCTAACTATGGGCTTTTAGTTGAGCCTACGCTACTGGCAAGGCCCAAAGAACCCGAAATTGTCCGGCAGTCAGATATAAATCAAAAACATTTTAAAGTAGTTCAAGAGGGTATGCGACAGGTGGTAACAAATGGTACTGGAGGGGTGTTAAACACACCTCATGTTAAGGTAGCCGCTAAATCGGGTACAGCTGAAATTGATGCTACTAAAAATAGGGTTAATGCGTGGATTACTGGTTTTTTTCCTTATGACAACCCTCGTTATTCTTTTGTGGTGGTGTTAGAAAGTGGTCGTTATGGTGGTAGTGCCGGCGGTGGGGTGGTCATGCGTCAATTGTTTGACTGGATGGCTTACGAAACTCCTGAGTATTTTGAATAAAGATGGATTGGCAGTGTTTAAAATTTATTTTTGACCTTAGACTTAATCTAGGTTATACTAAGGGGGCTAGAAATTAGTCATTAATTACTCTTTTTAATAAAAAGTATTACTCATGGATAATCAATCAGAATATTTAAGTCAGGAAAAATTTGATGAATTGCAAGACGAATTAAATTATCTAAAAACCACCGAACGTAAAAATATTGCCGAACAGTTAGAATACGCTAAATCTTTAGGGGACTTATCTGAAAATGCCGAATATCACGAAGCTCGCGACAAGCAAGCCGATATTGAAGACAGAATCAAGGAATTGCAAAATATTTTACAGTCAGCAATTATTGTTGATAAGCAAAAAAACAAAACCGGTGGAGTTAATGTTGGATCTGTAGTGAAAATTCAAAAAAAAGGCGGTGAAGCCGTGTCTTATACTATTGTAGGATCTGAAGAGGCTAATATGGCTTTAGGTAAAATTTCTTATCATTCTCCCATTGGTTCGGCTTTAATGAATAAGAAAAAAGGAGATAAAGTGGTAGCTTCGACTCCTAGAGGGGAAGTTGAATATGCAATTTTAGATGTAGCATAAATTTTATTACTAAAAAATATAAATGGCGTCTTTAGAAGAAATCAGACAAGAAAGATTAAAAAAAATCTCTCTTTTGACTGAAGCAGGGATGAATCCTTATCCAGCTTCTGGACCTAGTTCTAGTACTATTGTAGTTATTAGGGAGTCTTTTGAAGACCTAGTAAAAGCAGGTGACATGGTGGCCATCTCAGGGCGGATTATGTCTATGCGGGGTCAAGGCGGGTTAATTTTCTTAGATTTAAATGACGGTACGGGAACTTTCCAAGCCTTATTAAAAGCTGACAACTTAGATGAAGCGAGTTTCAATTTATTTGAAAACACAGTTGATATTGGAGACTTTATCCATGTAGCTGGTTTGTTATTTACCACAAAAACTGGGGCTGAAACAATAGAAATTAAAAGTTGGCTGATGCTGGCTAAAAGTTTGCGTCCTTTGCCAGATAAATGGCATGGGTTAAAAGACGAGGAAGAGCGCCTTCGTCGTCGTTATTTAGATATTTTAACCAACAAAGAAACCAGAGATATAGTCGAAAAAAGAGCTATTTTTTGGTCTAGCTTAAGAGAGTTTTTAACCAAACAAGGCTTTTTAGAAGTGGATACTCCAGTGTTGGAAAATATAGCCGGGGGGGCTGAAGCTGAGCCTTTTGTTACTCATCATAAAGCTCTTGATCTTGATCTTTATTTAAGGATTTCACCAGAGTTGTGGCTTAAAAGACTAATGGTGGCAGGACTACCTAAAGTGTTTGAAATTGGACGCATCTTTCGTAATGAAGGTATGGACGCTGAACATTTGCAAGACTATACCCAAGTCGAGTGGTACTGGGCTTATAGCGATTACAATGATGGTATGAAGCTGGTTAAAGATATGTATCAATATGTGGCCGAGGCTACTTTTGGTACCACTAAATTTAAAATTAAAGATTTTGAAATTGATTTAGCCCTCGACTGGGCGACTTATGATTACGTGGAAACGATTGCAGAAAAAACTGGGCTAAACGTGTTAACTGCTAGTTTTGAAGAATTAGAAACTAAAATTAAAGCTTTAGGTATTAAATATGACTCTAAAGGTTTTAATAAAAATAGAGCTATCGATACTTTGTGGAAATACTGTCGGCGTCAAATAGCCGGACCTGGTTTTTTGGTGGGAGTACCGGTTTTTATGGAACCCTTAGCAAAAAGAAATGCGGACAATCCAGAGATAGTGGAAAGATTTCAAGTTATTTTAGCTGGATCTGAAATGGGTAAAGGTTTTTCTGAGCTTAATGACCCTATAGATCAAGCCAGTCGTTTTGCCGATCAAGCCAAATTAAGGGAAGCTGGCGATAAGGAGGCCCAAATGAACGATGTTGATTTTGTTGAAGCAATGGAATACGGCATGCCCCCATGCTCTGGTTTTGGCGTTAGTGAGCGCTTGTTTAGCTTTTTGTTTAATAAAACTATAAGAGAAACTCAAATTTTTCCTTTAATGAAGCCAAAAGATAAAGACTAAATCATTTTAGAACATAAGAAAAAAACATTAAAACCCCTCTTTTAAAAGGGGTTTTAATGTGGATAAAAATATTAGTCAGGTGGGCACTGGTGGTATATAATGTACTAGTAGTGGGAAGAAGTGGGTTAAAATAAATTAACCCGAAACGCGATAAGCGTTTGAAAAGAGATAATGTTTCCGTTTTCTTTAATTCTAAATTTATGCTGATTGGCGAATACAGACATACAATAGACACGAAAAATAGAGTAGCCTTACCGGCTAAATTTAGAAAAGAGATAGGCAAGAAGGTAGTTATCACTCGTGGTTTAGATAACTGCCTTCTCATCTATCCTTTAAAGAAATGGCAACAGGTAGCAGACGATTTGGCTGCACCAACTATCGGTAGTGCCGACGTCAGAAATTTTAATCGCTACTTGCTTGGAGGAGCAGTAGAGGTAGATGTCGATTCTATAGGTAGAGTGTTATTGCCCGAATTTTTGCGTGACTACGCTGGTCTAAAAACCAAAGTCGTCATTGCTGGCTTACATTCGCGAGTAGAAATTTGGGCTGAAGACAAATGGTTTAAAGTGACTAGTAAAATAGAAAAGGAAGCCGAAAATTTGGCCGAAAAATTAGGTCAAATTGGCATGATTTAAAATATGACTAGCCACACACCACATACACCAGTTCTTTTACATGAGACAATAGAAGGTTTAAACTTACAGCCTGGAGAAGTGGTTATTGATGCCACTGTTGGGGCTGGGGGACACGCCTTTACTATGTCTTCTGTGGTTGGTTCATCAGGCCTTGTTATTGGTTTTGATGCTGATGCCGAGGCTTTAGAACTAGCTACTCAAAAGTTAAAAAAAGCTCCAGCTAAATTTATACTTATTAAGTCTAATTTTAGGTCAATGAAAACAGAATTAGCGACTAGAGGTATAAATGAAGTCGATGCCGTTTTATTTGATTTAGGAGTTAGTTCTATGCAATTAGACAAGGCGGGCCGGGGTTTTTCTTTCCGTTTCGATGCTCCACTTATGATGACATTGGACTCTACGCCGACATCAGAAGATTTAACTGCTATGGATTTAGTTAACACTTTAGCGTCTAAAGACTTGGCAGTTATTTTTAAAACCTATGGTGAGGAAAGTTTTGCTACTAGAATAGCCGAAGCTATAGAAAAAGCTAGAGAGGAAGAAGGACCTATACAGACTACAAGCCAATTGGTAAGGATTATAGAGCGAGTAGTACCTTTTTGGTATAAAAAACGTAAAATCCACCCGGCCACTAAAACCTTCCAGGCTTTAAGAATAGCGGTTAATGATGAGTTGGGCGCCTTAACTCAAGGGTTAAACCAGGCTTGGGCTTTACTTAAAACAGGTGGACGCTTAGGAGTAATCTCTTTCCACGGCTTAGAAACTAAAATCGTTAAAGATTTTATTAAAGACAAGAAAAAAACTGGTCAAGCAGGTAAAGTGGTCAAAGTTAAACCTAGTCGGTCAGAAATTTTAGTCAATCATCGTAGTCGCAGTGCCATCTTACGTCTCGTGTCAAAAACATAAAAAGAAACCCTGGCAATATGTTTTTTTAAATAAGTTCCTTCATTAAAAATTATCTCTAACTTAAAACTTCCATGAATTACCAAACTTTAACTACCATTAATACTGATAAAAAAATCATTGCTTTTTTACTAGTCTTAATTGTAGTTTCCTCTGTTTTTTATGTTTATTTTATTAATACTTCTATTTTTAATGTTATTGCTCGTAAAGAAGCCGAAGAAATGATCACTATTACAGAAACTGAAATTTCTAGTTTAGTGTCAGAATATATGCGTTTATCTCAAGCTATTAACTTGGAGTTGGCCACGGAAATGTCTTTTATCCCTATTCCTAGTGGCGCTATTGTTGCAGTAGAAACAAGTGGTCACTCAGCTGTGTCTGCCTTAAGATAATTTTTTTATATGGCTAGGCAACCGCATGTGATTAGAATTAGAATTATTGGGACTCTAATAATTCTTTTTACTGTCCTTTTAGGAGGCAGACTTTTTTTCTTGCAGGTTGTTTATGGTCAAGATTATGCCGACAGAGCCGATAGACAATATTTACGTTCGGCTCGAACATTTTTTGACCGGGGGTCCATTTATTTTACTGACAAAAATGATCAACGGGTGCCAGCGGCGACTTTAAAGCAGGAATTTTTAATTACTATGAATCCGCAGTTAATCAATGACTCTAGTAAAACCTATCAACTTTTAGAACCTCATTTGCCAGATTTGGTTGAAAGTAAATTTATAGATGGGGCTGATAACAAAGATAGAGTGTATGCCGAAGTAGCCACTGCGGTTGGTAAAACAGCGGCCGATAGTATTGTGGCTTTAGATTTAAAGGGTATTTATGTTCATAAAGAAAAAAAACGTTTTTATCCAACAGATAGAACTGCTTCCCATGTTTTGGGGTTTATGGCCTATAGAGATGATGTTTACACCGGAATTTATGGTTTAGAAAGAGGTTATAATAAAGTTTTAAGCCATAGAGAACAGGGTTCTTTTGCTAGCTTTTTTGCTGAGGTTTTTTTAGGTTTAGGTAGTGGTTTAGTGGGAGGGATAGTTGGTGAGGGAGATTTAGTTCTGTCTATTGAACCAGTAGTTCAACACACTGTGGAAAATACTTTAAAAGAAGCGGTCGAAAAATGGGGTGCCGAAAGTGGAGGGGTGGTGGTAATGGATCCGCACACTGGGCGTATTATTTCCATGGCCGCTTGGCCCGACTTTCACCCCGGTGAAAAAATAACCAATATTCAAGTTTTACCTAACCCTTTAGTAGAGCGCGTGTTTGAAGTAGGTTCAGTAGTTAAACCCCTGACGCTAGCTGCGGGCATAGATGCTGGGGTAGTAAATAGTAATACCACTTACTATGATCAGGGCTTTGTGGAGTTAAGTGGTAAAACTATCAGAAATCACGACAAAATTAGTCATGGTGTTGTTTCAATGCAGGAGGTGATAAATAAATCTTTAAATACAGGGGCGGTATTTGTTATGCAAAAAATAGGGCGCAATCGTTTTCGTGATTATTTTCTAGACAAGTATGGCTTTGGAAGTAAAACGGGAATTGATTTACCGGGCGAGGTGCCAAGCTTGGTGGGGAATTTAAAAGGTAATGTCGAGGTCGAGTTTGCTACTGCTTCTTTTGGCCAAGGGTTGGCCTTATCACCCATTGCTATCACCCGTGCTTTTGGAGTGCTTGCGTCTGGGGGAAATTTAATGCAACCCCAAGTGGTAAAAAGTATTAAATATAATATTGGGGTAGAAAAAGAAATGGAACCTGTAATTACCAAAGAAAATATTTTAAGTAAAAAAGCCATTGAAGAAACAACCGAAGTCATGGTCGAAGCGGTAGATACAGCTCTTATGGGCGGAACTTTAAGTTTACCTTATTACAGTGTGGCGGCTAAAACTGGTACAGCTCAAATTTCAGATGGGCGAGGGGGGTATTTTGATAATAAATTTTTGCATTCTTTTGCTGGCTACTATCCAGCTTATAAGCCTCGTTTTGTGACTTTTATGTATTTAATAGACCCTAAAGGTGTGCAATATTCTTCTGATACCCTAGCCAGACCCTTTATGGATACAGCTGAATTTTTATTAAATTATTATGAAGTCTCTCCAGATAGAACACCTTAAAAAAATAGCCCCCGAACGCGCAAGCGCGTTCGGGGACTTTATGAATTGGAGCTACCTTTTAACGGGCAGCCCAGATGAAGGCACCGATAATGGAGGCGGCAGATATGCCTCCAAAACCAAAGACGGGGAGTGTCTTGCCGATTAGGGCCGGAAAGGCCGTAATCACTTCGACATACATCATTGATCCGCCAATGCAGATCATACCCCCTAAAATACCCATCACTGTTAACTGTCTCATTCGAGTATCCATAGCATTTCTCCTGGTTTTGGCTTTTTTAAATCTATCCCTATCCAAATGAATTACTGCCCATATAGTAGCATATTAAAATATAAATGTCAAGTATGTTACCTTTGGCTCTTGACTATAAACTATTTTAGATTCCTGATGTGATTTTAGGGTAAGAATAGATAGTAATGTGCGTTATTATATAATGTGTAAGGTAAGATATTACCAGATATTAAACAATTAAAATTTTATGACATCTTACAAAAACAAATTAATGACATTTTTTAGCTTAGGTTTATTAGCTTTAGTGGCTATGGCGGGGTTACCTCAACCAGTAGCTGCTCTTAGCTTAGGTAATTCTTTAGAGGTACGAGCCAACATCAAAGAAAAAAACGAGGTTAAAGTTAAAGTTGAAAATAAGAATTCAGTTAAAATTACTACTACCGAAGAGGTAAGTACCACCACCGACAGTGACGGTGATTTTGATTATAAAAGTAATGATAATTTACCTCCAGGTATAAAAACAGCCCCCGGTATAGAAAAAAGAGTGGAAACGGGTAAGTGGTTACCCCAAGGCCTTTTAAAATTCTTCGATCGTAGTGAAAGTAATGATGACAGTGTTAATATTAAATTAAGTAGTTTTGAGGTTGGTGCTAGTACCACTTCAGCTAGTGTTTATTTTAAAACTAATGTCGAAACTCAAGGAGTTTTAATTTATTCTGCTAGTTCTAGTTTAAGTGATACTACTGTGGTTGACCTAGCTTTAGGGGGTGAACACGATATTACTTTAAGTGATTTAGAGGCCGGCACTGTCTATTATTTCCAAATTAAACTAGAAACAGCTGGTGGAGAGGCTAGTTATGACAGCCGAGTGCGGACTTTAGCTACCCTTGAAGTTGATACCGATTTTCCAACAATCAATTTCTTTCACATTTTCAGTGTGAAAGAAAATTCAGCCAATATTATTTGGATCACTACTGAAAAAACAACTGGTAAGGTTTGGGTCAGTGCCACTTCTTCTGTGGACACTACTATTACTCCAACCTTTGAAAATACCGACAGTTCTTATTTTCACGTTTTTAATCTAATAGATTTAGAGGCTGACAGCGATTATTACGTTAAAGTTTCCAGTACCGACGGGGCCGACAATACCACCTTTTCTGAAGTCTTGTTATTTACTACCGACGCTGAATAAAGGATATTTTAGACTCTTGTTTAAAATATTTGAAGTTAAAGAACCCAGTCTCGATTTTTTAAAAGCGAGGCTAGGTTCTTTTGTGTTAATATAAATTGAAATGTCATACTGTAAAGCCATAAAACAAATGGAGGGGGAAAGGAAGCAGTTGCATAAGCATTATCATGACCATTTTTATGGTCGACCACTTCATGACGACGATGAACTTTTTGGGCGTTTAATTATGGAAATAAATCAGGCTGGTTTAAGTTGGGAAACGATTTTAAAAAAGGAACAAAATTTTAGGCGAGCTTATGATAATTTTAAGATTAAAAAAGTGGCTGGTTATACAGAAGTAGACAGAGCAAGGTTAATGGCAGATAGCGGTATAATTAGAAACCGGCTTAAAATAAACGCCGCTATTGCCAATGCGCAAGCTATTTTA
The DNA here is from genome assembly GCA_041601795.1 of Minisyncoccia bacterium. Classification (GTDB taxonomy): domain Bacteria; phylum Patescibacteriota; class Minisyncoccia; order Phycocordibacterales; family XYD1-FULL-46-19; genus JAUPUJ01. The sequence continues at coordinate 15,868 of JBFIHK010000007.1, read as the reverse complement.
CAACTGCAAAAGGAGTGGGGCTCGTTTGAAAAGTGGTTAGAAGGTCATAAAGGGCAGACAAAAGAAGAGTGGGTGCGGTTGTTTAAGCAGACTTTTAAATTTACAGGCGGTGAAATAGTGGGCGAGTTTTTAATGAGTGTGGGGTATTTAGCTGGAGCACATGATGCGGAGTGTGAGGTGGGGAGGGGGATTAGAAAGTAGGGCGCTACGCGCGCGAAACCAATTTCTATCTCATAAACATCAGGTATCGGTTCATTTAGTCTTATAGAAATAAAATATCTAATGACAGTCTCAAGAGACCATAGATTTGAAATTAATTTACCTAAAAGTTCTGTATACATATATGCTTCTCGAGCGCTCGAACTACACTCTAATTGGTGACCCCAAAGTATGGCTTTCCGAACTTTTGGGATATAAAGAAGAAATTGGATATGTAATTAAAGAACTTGAGAAAGTGGTGTAAAAAATATTTATTTTTAGTATCCATTCTTCAAACTGAAAAAATACTATATACTGTAGACAATATGATGAAATACTCAAAAAACATACAACTTATATTAGACGTATTAGAAGATGAGGTTTCTGGAAGAGTAAAAGAGGCCGCAAAAAAAATTCATCCACAATACACCAATACATATATGAATAATTGTTTTAATAAATTATTCAATCGTACAAAAGCTTCTAGCTCAGATGATTTAGAAGATATATATAAAATAAAAGGAAGAAAATACGAAATATACAATATAACAGAATCAGAAAATGTAGTTATTACAGAAATGATTGAAAGTTATCCAGATTCTAAAACTGGTAAAATTTATAGAACTCCACAAGTTGTAGTTAGTGAATTTAAAGATGGACTTATAAAAACAGGTAGACATTACAATGATCCTTCACTTTCTTTTATGCATCTAACCAAAGATCAAACAGATCAAGCTTTTATAAACTCGGAACCAATAATAATAATTGAGTGAAGCATTTCAACAAAATCTACAGATATGATTTCAACAAGATAAATATAAAAAATCAGAAGACTCGCTGGGGTAGTTGTTCAAAAAAAGGAAATCTCAATTTCAATTATAAACTTCTCTTTTTGCCTGAATGGTATTATTGATTTTTATGTTTATATCCGTAGTATACCATAAATTTTTGTGTTTTACCACAGTGAAGATGAGTTGAGTTATGGTTGTAAAAGGGGTAATGGAGCGCTTCGTGCGCATAATTACTGTGGTCCACAATATTTTGTTCGTCGCCACTCACAAAATTTCCAGACCCGGACTCAGTTGTTTTCTTTACTAAGAAAACATACTTCCGTCTTCACATATCGCTTTTTAAACTAAAGCAGTTTAGTTAAAAAAGTCTCATGTGACCCTACCGGGAATCGAACCCGGATTACCGCCTTGAGAAGGCGATGTCCTAACCGTTAGACGATAGGGCCAATTTTTATATTATTACTATTTTTAACGTTTTTGCCAACAATGACATGTATTAGACATCGCCTTCACTATTTTCTTTCGAAGGCTTACCCTATCACCTCGTAAACATCGGTGATTTTCTAACGTAGTTAGAAATCGGACTAAAAGCCAAGCAGTTGGCTTTGTAGTTCCAATAACCGTTAGACGATAGGGCCATGATTATTTAGTTTTAACAGTTTTCATAGTTTTTAGCCACTTATTTTTAGGTGGACATCGCCTTCACTATATTTCCTTCGAAGGCTTACTTTGGTGAACATTAAAACATTTGGATTATACCTTGAAATAGATGTTTTTTCTAGGGCTTGTTTTGATTTTAGTATATATTAGTAAAGAATGAAAAAATTTATAGTTACAGACGAAGTGTGTGTTTTTAATATGGAGATGCCGTGGTTTTTTATTAATATTCCGCTTACTAAAATACCATCGGGCCCTAAGCGAGGTTGGGGAAGTGTGCCTATTATAGCCACCGTTGGAAGGACTACTTGGCGGACGTCTATTTTCCCACTTAAAAAAGATCATTATTTTGTGCCTTTAAAAAAAGCGGTTCGTGACGCGGAAAACTTGTTTGGGGGTAAAAAAATCACCCTTTCTTATAGAGTGGCCAAAGGTGATGAAATTTGACTTTTGTGATGTTTATTATATAATTTAGGAAGGGTAAACCAATGGTGGTTTACATGACAAAAAAAGGAGGCTAATCATGCCTAAGATGTCAAAAGAAAGGCAAGGAGAGATCGCTCTTGTGGTGGTCAAGAAAATAATGGCTAAACATGGCCTGAAAGGAGATTACTTTCGTCGAGACCTTGGCAACGAAGCCAAGGAACTGGGGATTCCAGTTGAAGAGTTGAGTGAATTTTATATTACTTTACTGCCGGAGATGCTCAGTTCGATGCTGGGTGTCGACCATGTTGGTCTCACTATCGGTGAGGCGAAGTACTAGGTCTTTAAATTTTCTAGGGTCAAGGTAGGACTTTGGTCCTCTAAACGGGTAATTGTACCTCTTCTTCAATGTTTTGTAAGTTTTGAAGAATAAGGGCAGAACAAGAACCGCACCTCACCCTAGAAAATTTAAACGGCACGATTTGATCAAATCGGGCCGTTTTTCTTGTAGACAGAACTGTGTTTTGTGGTATATTAGCCACAGTTTTATCTAGCGCTACATTCTCAACCCATAAAGGAGTTAAGGCTAATGGTGGGGAAAAAACAAGCAGGTCTGTCGCCAAAGGAAAGGACAGACTTAACTGGCCATGACATGTCTTCCTATTGGGGATGTGCCTGCTCTTTATTTGTACTGGTATTCATTATCTTCGGTGTTTCTATGATTTATTTAATTGACTTGTTGATATAACTAGAAAGAAAAGGAGAGATGTATGAACAGGGATCCAAAAAGGCCACCTTTTCCTCATGAAAAAAAGGATTGGGTGGACAATATGGTCGTTTTCCTTTTAATTGTGATTTGTTTAGCGTTGTTAGCGAAGTTTATTTTGGCCCTTTTGCCTTAAGTTTAAGAGGGACAAAAAACTCAAGCCGTCTCTGTGGAGTCGGCTTTTATTGTAGTTGAGAAGAAATACCCCGTCCGTTTTGTGTCGAGAGATGAGGTAAAACTTTATAATGGTTGTTTTTTCATTTTTTAAGTGTTAGTTTAAATTTTAGAAAGGAGGTGCTCCTGTGGTAGATAAGCAAAATTTTTGGCAGTGTTTGGTTTGTCGGGCTTTTAATATCTGGCCTCGGCCTATCTGTCGGCAGTGTAGAAAAGATAAGCCCGAAGAGGTGTCAGAGGTCACTTATAAAGACATTATTAAATGGCAGGGAAAGCCAGAAGAAAAATAGCCCCAGGCGCTACTTGTAGCGTCTGGGGCTTAATTTTGTCTTTTTGTTTGTGTGTTATAATTACTTTTATGGAAACAATTTATATTATTTTAGCATTAGTTTTAGGGTTAATAGGTGGAGGGTTTTTAATTTGGCGCTTTAATTTAGGTCAAAAAAAATCTGAAGGGGGAAGTGAATCTTTGATTTTATTACAAAATCAGATGAATGAGTTAACAAGGCTACTTGATAGTCGAATGGAAAATGTCAGGACTGATTTAAAGGAATCGACTAAATATATGCAAGAGTCGATCGCGGGGCAGTTTAGAGAATCAAGCCAAATTATTAAAGATGTGACGGAGCGTTTAACTAAACTTGATGAAACCAATAAACAAGTAATGAGTTTTACCGATCAGTTGCAGGACTTGCAAGATATTTTAAAGAACCCTAAACAAAGGGGTATCTTAGGTGAGTATTATTTAGAAACTTTATTGAAAAATGTGTTACCGCTAGGTAGTTTTCAGATGCAATATAAGTTTAATGATGGGGAAATAGTAGATGCGGTGGTTTTTGTAAAGGAAAAAATTATTCCAATTGATTCTAAGTTTAGCTTAGAAAATTATAATCGTTTGGTGCAGGAAAAAAATGAAGTCGAAAAGAAGAGGTTAGAAAAACTTTTTGTGAGTGACCTTAAAATGAGAATTCAAGAAACAGCTAAATATATTAGACCAGAAGAAGGGACGATGGAATTTGCTTTTATGTTTATTCCTCACGAAGCCATTTATTATGATTTATTGGTTAATAAAATAGGGGCCATTACTGAAGAAACAGAAAATTTAATTCAGCGAGCTGCTGGAAAGTATAAAGTCATTATAGTGTCACCAACGTCGTTTTTAGCTTACCTGCAGACAGTCATGCAAGGCTTAAAAGCAATGCAAATAGAAGAGTCAGCCAAGGAAATACGACAAAGGGTAGGAGATTTAGGTCGGCATATTGCCTCGTATGAGCAATTTGTAGCTAAAATGGGGGGTTCTTTAGGAACTACAGTCAATCATTATAATAGCGCTTATCGCGAGCTTAAGAAGATAGATAAAGACGTGGTCAAAATAAGTGGAGTCGGGGGAGAAATTGACCCTCTTAAAATAGACAAGCCATCCACAGATATTTAACTAGACACTAAGGGTAAAAGTGTGGTAAGTTAGGGTTTGATTTTTTGTTATTTCACATTTCAGATTTTTCAGATTCACTTCTCTCACACAATAAAGCAACAAAGGAAAGGAGAAATACTCTTATGGCTGTCGGTTGTCGGGTAAAAAGTCAAAGTCGTCAAAGTCAGCCTCTTGTTTTGGGGTTTGACCATGACTTACCAGGGACCATTATTGGGGTTTCTGGCACCATGGGGTCGGGTAAATCGACCTTTGTTAGAATTTTAACTGGACAAACGGAGGGCTTACCACTCGAAAGACAATCTTTTGTCTGGTCTCATTATCAGCTTTTACTGGCTCATGCCAGGGGGCAGTTTGGGCTTGATTTGACGGGTCAGATTAAGATCATACCTAGCTATACAGACCGGCCTCCTCGTGGGGACGAAATCAACGGCGAGTACGTTCACTTATCGACGGCTGAGTTCCTCGATCGAGCAGAGAAAGGCTTTTTCTCTTGGTGGGTTCGAGTTGGCTCTTGTCACTACGGTACCAGTGAGGCCGATATTGTTTCGGTTTTAGAGCAAGGTTTGTTTGGGGTAATTAACATTACTCCCGATACGGTGATCGACTATATCGAACCGAGCTGGTTTAACGAACGGGGCAAATTTCAGGCCTTGTACGTCAATTCGAATCACCGGGAGCTATGGATGGCAGTTCGAGGAGGTTTGTCCGATCAGGAGATTAAACTTCGGGAAGAAAGGAACCGTCGTTGGGATGCGCTTGTTCAAGAATCCCAAGGGGTGAATTTCTACCACATTTGCAACAACAAAGTGGGGGACCTAAAGGACCCAGTGTTGGACCTGGTGGCCTTTTTGGGCCGAATCTGAAGTTCTACCAAGGTTTTAAAGCCTTGAAAAAGTCTGCTTCCTTTACCTTAAGGGGGCGGGCTTTTATTTTTTTGATTTAGTTGCATTTTTTATAAAAATAGGTAGAATATAGTCTTATGTCATTTGCAGTTATAAAAACAGGTGGAAAACAGTATAAAGTCGCTGAGGGCGATGTTTTAATGATAGAAAAGCTACCTAATTTAGAGGAGGGTAGTAAAGTGGTGTTTGAAGATGTTTTATTGGTGGAAGCAGATGGTCAAACTAAAATAGGGGAACCGCAAGTAAAAGGCGCTAAAGTAGAAGCCGATTTCATAGAAGAAGGTAAAAGAAAAAAACTCCTAGTTTTAAGATTCAAATCTAAAAGTAATTACAAAAAAGTTAAAGGCCACAGACAACCTTTTACTAAAATAAAAATTTCTAAGATAAGTGTCTAAAAAAACGAGCGCAAAGCTCGTTTTTTTAATGCCGGCCCAAAAGAGCACTAGCTATGGTTTCGGCGTCTGAGTATTCAAGTTCAACTCCGGTTGATAATCCTCGGCCAAGGCTAGATAATTTGAGATTGTGTTTTAAGGCAAGAGGTTTTAGTTCTATTTTTAATAAGTGATCCATTTGATCACCGTCGGTGCTAGCACTAAAGGCAATGATAATTTCTTTTAATTGACTTGTTTGCCCCTCTTTGGTAATAATTTTTTTTAGTAAACCCAACCTTTTTAAAGTTTTGTTTTTTAGGCTACCAAGGACAAAAAAAGAGCCTTTATAAGTGCCAGTTTTAACTATGTTGTCTATATCCATATCTTTTTCTACTATCATTAAAATAGACTTATCAGTATCCGGACTTTGGCATCTCCCACATAAAAGATTTTGATTTAACCCTCCTACAAAAAAATAAGCACAACGTGAACATTGTTTAGCTTGGGCGTTTAAGCCCTCTAAAGTTTTTATAAAATCGGTTCTAAATATTCTATCTTGAGCCAGTAAAAAATAAACAAAACGCCGAGCTTGACGAGGGCCAATACCAGGAAACTTCATAAACTTATTTACTAAATCTTCAAAGTCGCTACCGTGCATAGATTAAAATGAGCCAAAATCGCCTTTTTCTATTTCGACAAAGCAAACTCGTTTGTCGTCAAACCGTAAGTCAACTTTACCCACAGGGCCATTACGGTGTTTTTCAACTAAAATTTCAGCAATATCTTTACGGTCGGAAGTTTCATCGTTGCGATCTTCACGGTGAATAAACATCACCACGTCAGCGTCTTGCTCAATAGAACCAGAGTCACGAAGGTCAGATAGCCGGGGTTTGCCTCCACGTTGTTCTACAGCTCGAGACAATTGAGATAGGGCAATCACAGGTACATCTAATTCACGAGCTAACCCCTTTAGGGAGCGTGAAATTTCAGTTACCATTTGGACCATAGAATCTGTTGTTCGTCGAGGAACCATTAATTGAAGGTAGTCGACAATTATCAGACCTAAACCGTGTTCAGCTTTAAGCCGTCTAGCCACGGTTTTCATTTTCATAATATTATTAGATGGCTCATCATCAATAAAAATGGGGGCTTTGGATAAGTTGTCTAGGGCATCACGAATACGGTCAAAGTCTTCTTGAGCTGACATTTTACCTGTACGCAGTTTCCATGAATCCACTCTGGCCTCGGAAGCTAAAATACGGTCGACTAATTGTTGACTGCTCATTTCCAGAGAAAAAATAGCTGTTGGGATGTTTTGACGACAAGCAACGTTGCGGACAATGTCTAAAGCGAGCGTAGTTTTACCAACAGATGGCCTAGCAGCTAAAATTATAAGGTCTGATTTTTGAAAACCAGAAAGTAAGTTGTCTAAATTTTTAAAACCAGACGGTACCCCTCGGTGGCCATCTTTGGATTTGTGTAATTTATCGAAACGTTCCCAAGCATCACTCAAAGCATCTTTTAAGGCGACATAGGTTTTTTTAGAGTAAGATCCCAAATTAAAAATTAGTTGTTCGGCTTGGTCAAAAACAGAATCTATATCTTCTGATTCATCATAACCTAACTCTAAAATACTATCGGCCGATTCAATTAGTTTTCTTAAAGCAGCTTTTTTGGTGACGGTTTGAGCATAATGAGAGATGTTAGCAGCTGAAGGAACTAAACCTATTAGTTCCGCCAAATAACTACTACCACCAATTTGGTCGAGTTGTTTTTTTGACTTTAAAATAGAAGTTAAAGTGACGACATCAATGGGTTCATTTTTCTCATGCAGTTCAAGCATGGTTTTAAAAATAATTCGATGTTTACTAGCGTAAAAAACTTCTGGCCCAATAATATCTAAAATATCATGAATAGCGTCGGCTTTAAGCATAATAGACCCTAATAAGGCTTGCTCTGCTCTTAAGTCTTGAGGAGGAACCTTAAGAGGTGAAGTGATCATTTGTGAGCGTTTAACATTTTGTTGCATTTGGTTATTATATCACAATGGGGGCTAGTTTAAATGAAGCTAAAAATGGCTCAAAAAGGTCAAAAAAGGGGAGAAGATGGGGACAAAATTAAGATATTTTTGAAACTATAAAATTACCATCTGAAGTATCGGAAATGGTATAGCCTTTGAGCTCTATTTCTTGCCGGAATTTATCGGCCTCGGTCCAATTGGCCTTTTGGCGGGCTGTTTGCCTGTTTTCAGCTAAAATCATGATTTCATCAGGAATAGGGTCTGTTTGAGTAATTAAATTTTTATCTAAAATAGCTAAAACCTCATCAAATTTTCCAATAGTCGCTCGTTTATCAGCTGGAGAAAGAGAAGAGTCTAAAACCTTATAAACTGTGGCTAAAGCTTTAGCGGTGTTTAAATCGTCATTTAATGAGGTGGTAAATTCAGTTAGAAAATTTTGATTAATGTTACCATTTAAAGGTAAATCAAAAATAGTGTGATTAATTTTAAGTAAAGCTGTTTTGGCAGCAGTTAAAGACTCTAAAGAAAAATTAAGAGGTGAACGATAGTGAGCGCTTAAAAATAGATAACGTAGAGCTAAGGCTGGAAAATTTAAATTAATTAAATCGGAAACCGTAAAAAAGTTGCCGGTCGATTTTGACATTTTGTTTCCATCTGTTGACATAAAAGCATTGTGAAGCCAGAAATTGACAAATGGTTTACCGGTAGCTGATTCAGATTGAGCTCTTTCATTGGTGTGATGAATAGGAATATGGTCTTCGCCACCGGTGTGAATATCAAAATGGGCCCCTAGAATGTCCATACTCATAGCCGAACATTCTATATGCCAACCAGGGAAGCCCACCCCCCAAGGCGAAGGCCACTCTTGAAGGCGATTACTATCTGAAAGCGAAAATTTCCACAGGGCAAAATCAGCGGGGTGTTTTTTGTCGCTGGCCTGATTGCGAATGCTATCTTCTGTGTGGCCTTTTAAATTTAATTTACCTAATTCGGTATATCTGGGGTATTTAGTAATATCAAAATAAATACCATCTTCTGTTTGATAGGTAAACCCGAGGTTAATTAATTTTTCAATTAAAGCTATTTGCTGGGTAATATAATTAGTTGCTTGGGGAAAAAGGGTGCTTGCAGTATCGATATGCAAACGTTTTAAATCAGCATGAAATTGGTCTATGAAAGGTTTAGTCAGTTCTTCTACTGTTTGACCAGAGGCTTTAGCTTCTTGTTCAATTTTATCTTCACCAAAATCGCCGTCGTCTGTTAGGTGACCGACATCAGTAATGTTTATCACTTGTTTGACTTTAAAACCATTCCATTTAAGGGTTCTTTTAACAATGTCAGACAATAAAAAGCTTCTCATGTTGCCAATATGAGCATAATTATAAACAGTGGGGCCACAAGAGTAGAGCCCGACTTCTTTGTTTGTAATAGGTTTAAAAACCTCTTTTTGGCGAGTGAGAGTATTGTATAAGTGTAGGGAAGGTTGAATCATATATTAAAGCCATCTTTTATAGCGGAAGAAAGTAAACATGAGGGCGACGGCTGCTAGCATGATCACCACAATAATCCAAAAATCATAATTTGTGCCTAAAATAGGGGTGTAAACAGTATTCATGCCAAAAGTGGAAGTAAAAACAGTTAAAGGGAAAGTGGTGAAAGCCATGATGGTTAATATTTTCATGATTTCATTAGTCTTGGTTGTCAGTAGGGAATCGTTAGTGGTTCGAAGTTCAGTAAACAAGTCTCTAAGGTTTGATATTGTGCCATAAATACGCCAATAAGTATTAAAGAGGGCTCCGCTGTGGTGTTTAAATTTATTAGGAAACAAAATTTCTAAATATTCGGTCAGAGATTTTAAAATTCTATCATGACCTTTTAGAGACCAACTAAAATCTAATAAGTCTTGATTAATATTAGATAAAACTAAGATCATTTCTTTTTCTCGACCGTTAAAAATATTACTCTCAGCTTTTTTCAAAGTGTTGGTCAATAGATTTAAATCATCATCTAAAGAGCGATAAATTTGAAGTAAGATTTGGAAAAATAATAAACCACAATTTTCTTTTCTGTCAGTAGATTTTTTAGAAAAACTGGTTTCAAAAATCTGACTAAATTCATCTAAAACAGGAATATGTTTATAGTGGATAGTAATTAAAAAATCTTGGCTTAAGATAAAATCTATTTCTTGTAAATTGCCGGATTCGGGTTTAGTCAGTTTAGTTTTTGGGGTTGATAAGGTACAACTGTGACACTGGGGAAAATGTAATATTAAATATAAATAGTTGTCATATAAGTCAACTCGACTGCGGGTGCTAGGGGAGGAGGCTTCAGACTCAACTAAAGAATGAATTTTATAGTCTTTAGATATTTGGGCCAATTCCTCTTTAGTGGGGTTAGTCACATCAACCCAAGTAATATCTTGATGGCGAAATTGTTTAATCATTAAATGTATTATAGCGAGCACTTTAACCTAGAGCAAGGGCTAAATTTAGATTGTGGGTAGAACTTTTGTTATCCGTCCACAGAATACCTTAATTGTCTTACAATTGGGGATAATGTGGCTAACGGATAACAAACCCTGCCCTATTATGATACTTTTTTTAAAAGTGATTACTTTGGATTTTAAAAAAACGTTGCAATTAAAAAGTAAATTGAACGTGTCTATCAGAATAGGGCGGGGTAAGCCACCTCGGGTGCCAGTAGGTGAGGCTGGCTTATTTCTAGGTTTTTATTTTTGTGTTAAAATATAAATAATAAATTTATGAAAAATATTTTTTCTACCATTATAGCAGTAGTGGTCGTTGGAGTGTCTTTAGGGGGCGCTTTTTTAGCGGGCACTTATTTTGGTTATGAGGCTAAGCCAGCAGTAGAGAAGATAGTGGGTCTGCAAAATAAAGAAACCCTCAAAGATGACGAAGTAGATTTTGGACCTTTTTGGGAAGCTTGGCATCTTATAGATGAAAAATATGTTAATGGTACTTCAACTACAGCTGAGAAGAATCAAGAGCGAGTGTGGGGAGCAATAGCGGGGATGGTTCAATCTTTAGACGATCCTTATACTGTCTTTTTCCCACCGGAAGAAAAAAAGGCTTTTGATGAAAGCATAGCTGGAAATTTTAGTGGTGTAGGTATGGAGGTCGGAGTAAAAGACAATTTATTAACCGTTATTGCACCACTACCTGATAGTCCAGCTAAAAAAGCAGGTATTTTAGCCGGGGATAGAATTTTAGAGGTAGATGGTAAGGCCACAGCTGACTTAACTATTGACGAAGCTGTTGGTTTAATTAGAGGAGACAAGGGGACCAAGGTGGCTATTACTATTTTTAGAGATGGGGCTGAACAAGCAGAAACCATTATGGTAGTCAGAGATACAATTAATATTCCTACTATTGATACTGAAGAACGTGGCGATGCCTTTATTATTAGTTTGTATAATTTTAATGCTAATTCAGCTGATTTATTTAAAGAGGCACTACAAAAATTTATTAATTCTGGACGGTCTAAATTGATTTTAGATTTACGGGGTAATCCAGGGGGCTATTTAGATGCTTCAATAGATATGGCTAGTTGGTTTTTACCGAAGGATAAAGTGATAGTGTGGGAACATAAGGGGGCTAAAACAAATGATGTCGCCTATAGAAGTCGAGGCTACAATGTATTTGCAGATAAAAAAGATTTTAAAATGGTAGTGTTGATAGATGGCGGTTCGGCTTCGGCTTCTGAAATTTTAGCTGGCGCTTTAAAAGAGCATGGGGTAGCTACTTTGGTGGGACAAACCACTTTTGGTAAAGGTTCAGTTCAAGAGTTAATACCTGTTTCTGGGGGTACTTCAATTAAAATTACGATTGCAAAATGGTTAACACCAAATGGTGTTTCTATTTCGGATGGGGGATTGACCCCTGATATAGAGGTGGAATTTACCCTAGAAGATTTTCAAGCAGGGCTTGATCTTCAAATGGATAAAGCTTTAGAGCTCTTACAATAGATAAGTTTTCTCTATCTAGACAGGGGGCTAAAAAAAAGGTAGTATAAAGCCTACTAACTAATTAAATTAAACAATACAAAAGGTATGAAAGTAATTTTACTTGAAAATGTGGCTAAAGTGGGCCGAAAATATGAAGAGCATGATGTGGCTCCAGGTTTTGGTCGTAATTTTTTAATTGCTCGAGGAAAAGCCAAATTACCACAAGAATTTAGTGAGACACAGCTAAAAGATTTAAGAGAGCGAGCTGAAAACGAACAAAAGCAGAAAAAAGAGGCTCAAGCGCTAGTCGCCTCTGAACTTGCTGGTAAGTCTGTTACTATTTTGGCTAAAGCTTCAGACGAAGGCCACTTGTTTGCTGGAGTAAAAAAAGAAGATATAAAAGAAGCAATAGTTAAAGATTTAAATATTGATATTGATTCAGACCTAATTAATTTGGATCAGGCCTTAAAATCTGTTGGCTCCCATAAAATTAAAATAGGGGAAGAGGGTGAGCTAGAGGTTATTATTGAAGCAGAAAAGTAGACAAAGCTTAAATATTTAAAAACAAAAAACCAACTTATAAATAAGTTGGTTTTTTGTTTACTTATTGTCTTTTAAAGTAAGCCTAGACAAGAATATTAGCTACTTTATAGGTCTTAGTTCGACCATTAAAGCTCATTTTTCTTTTAGAGGTAAATTTTACTTTACCGGTAGCTACTGAAAAAAGAGTGTGGTCTTTACCGGTTCGGACATTATCGCCTGCAATGATTTTAGTACCTCGTTGGCGGACAATAACAGAGCCTGGTTTAGCATCTTGTCCATCGTAAAGTTTGGTACCCAAATATTGGGCATTTGAATCTCTAAGGTTTTTAGCGCTACCTCCAGCTTTTCTATGGGCCATGTTTTAAATATTTTCTTAAATTAATTAACTTTGATAGTATAATAGACATAATGGAAAAAATCAAGGGTTATCTAGCCTTATATCAACAAGATATTTTTGTAATTTTATTGGTCCTTGTAGTTGGTTTTTTGAGTTTTGGTTTAGGTTTTTTAGCTTGCCTGGAGTCAAATAAGGAAGAAATAGAAATTTTATTACCAGCTAATTTAAATACGGCTGCTGTAGGAGGATCGGTAGAATCAAAGATAAGTGATGATAGGGGTAAATATGTTGGTTCTATAAATTCAAACAAATACCACCTGCCGTGGTGTTCAGGGGCAGAGAGGATAAATGAAGCAAATAAAGTCTGGTTTCAAACAGAAGTAGAAGCTAAGAATAGAGGCTATAGCCCCGCTGGTAATTGCCCAGGATTAAAATAATTATTAAAAATAAAACCCCCAAGGCGCACAGGTTGGGGGTTGGAAAAAGTTTGTAGCGAGGCTTAGCCCGCCGCTTTCCTTCTCGGGATCACCTCTGGTTCGTAGGGGCTTTTGTAGCCCATGTCAGAACTGGGGTGACCTTTCTCTTTTTGGCCGTTGTGAGCGCCTCTTGGCTTTTTGGGCCGGGAGGGTTTCTTTCTTTTTGAATAAAAAGTACTACCGAGGTTTTGCAGAACGGGCATGAACTTTTCTCCTTGGGTAGAAACTCACAAAATGTTGAATGTGCACCTGATTTTTATATTATCCCATATATTTATAATTGTCAAGTTTTTAAAAATATTGGTGGGGGACTACTAGCCGGAGAAGGGGTCATTTTTTTAAAAAATAAAAACAAGGTAGAGGTAGAGGTAGGATAGTGAAATTAAAATATTTTTCATAGGTAGAACTGAAGACAAAAACAGGGGAGAAAAAGAAAAAAATAAAATAGTGACCAAATTAATTAAAACCCCTTTTGGAGCCTTTATTGAGAGTACGTCGCACAATATATCTTTTACGACACTATAATATAAATAAACACGGGCCAAGTAGTTTAAAAAACTAATAGTTAAAATTTAAGATCTTTTATATAGTTGTAGTATGTATAGATATAAAACTTTCGGGGTCTATTAAAAAATATGTTTAAATTTTTATCTATCCTCTAAGTAAATAGCTCTTATTTATTTAGTCCCAAATTTTTGATTGATAGAGTTTTTAATAGTTTTGAAGGATAAATATATTAACCAAATTAAAATAAAAGGCAGTTGTTTTAATAGTTCAGTTAGATCTTTGGTAAACTGTTCAACATCTAAGTCCATAGAAAATAGAAATAATTACTGGTTAAGGATTGATCTGTTTTTTAACACGAAGTTTCCATTATAAAGTTTACAAGAGGTTAAAACAATCTTTTAAGTTGTGGATTATAAAAAGAAAAATCACCCCAGGGGGTGATTTTTCTTTTTGTGAAACTTTGAGTTAATTATTATTAGACTTTGGCGCCCCAACATGGCTTACTCCAATTCCAATGTTTTGAACCTTCGTTTTTTAATAACCACATAGCATAATCTGTATTACCTTGAGCGGTATAGATATCAAAGCCTAATTCCTGACTTTTTGCTAAGTGATATTTTTCGTTTATTTGGAACAAACCAACGTCTTGAGAGTTTTCTTTTCCTCGCAGGGCTGAACCGTTGTCATCGTATTGCCTGTAAGTACTTTCACAGAAAGCAATAGAAGTGGCTAGTCTAACGTTAACACCTGAGTTAATGGCTTTTTTAGAAATTAACTCAATATATGTATTTTCTGGTTTTTTAAGATCAGTTTCAATAACTGTTGCCTCGATGGTTGCTTCGGGGCCAGTTTCTATAGGACCCTCGGCGATCGTCGGCGTAATGTTGGTAAAAGCAACAATAGATGCTAAACCAAATTGTAATGTGCGTAAAATAAGCCTATGGGCTAGTGATAATCAACATAAAAACACCCGAAGGTGCATCATATTGAGTTATGGTTATTTGTTCAATAACAACATACATAACCTTAACTGTCAAAAGTATATCATATGCCCAGAATCTGTCAATAACCTTTGATTAAGTTTAATTAACCACTAAAAAACCCTTATTTTAAGCCATATTTTAGTTATAGCTTTATATTTTCTAGGAAAGAAAATTTTGACTAAGAGGTTTGAGATTGAAACCATGGACTAATATATTCTTGCCAAAAATTTACCGCTACTGTCCATATTTTTAAACTCAAATCTTTAATTATGGTCCAAATATTTATAAAGGCCTCTGAATTGGAAATGTTGTCTACTAGTCCCCTAATATCTATTTTAAAATAGGCCAGAATAATAATAGCAATGATTATTAAAACTATTATTTTTAAAAAACCAGATTGCTTGTGGTGGTAATTCATAAAATTAATATTATATTATTATAAATATGATAATGGATTTAAAACCGCTTCCTTTGTGGCCAGGGGCAATCTATAAACCCCACAACCAGGTACACTTGATTGGAGAGAGCCCACTTGAGATCCTTCTGTGGCTAATAAGGTAAAATGCAAATGTGGCCCTGTAACGTAGCCAGATACTCCGCTGTAAGCCACCACGTCTCCGGTGGTGACGGTTTGGCCCTCTGTTACTTTAGCTAACGACAAGTGAGCGTAAACACTGGATAGTCCATTGGGGTGTTTAATCATGACCCATTTACCATAAGAGGCACCCTTACAGGCAGTGTCCGTGTCTCCAACACCAATGACTACCCCACTTAAAACAGCCTTAATTGGGGTTCCAACAGCAGCAGCTAAGTCTATTCCATTATGGCCTTTACCTTGATAAATTTGAGCATTAGAGGTGGCAAAAGGAGTGTTACCAAAGTATTGGGTAACGACTACTTTGTCTAAGGGCCATTTTATAACTCCTCGTCCCGTTGATGGTAATGAACCAGGGTTAACTATTAAATTTAAAGCTTCTTCAGCTTTTTTAATTTCTGCTTCGACCGCATTTTTTTTCTTAATTCTATCGGCTAGTAATTGTTGATAGGTTTTTTCTTTGTTTTGAGTTTCGGCTAATAAGACATTTTTTTTATTAGCATTAGTTTCTACAATAACTTTTTGGTCTATAAGTTTATCTTCCAATTGAGCTAACTTTTCATATTCCTGTTCGGAGGTTGTTTTTTTAACCTCGTAATTATTTTTAGATTGTTTTAGATCGAAGAGATTATTTTTAATATCATGATTTATTGTTTTTAATGTTTCGATTTGATTTAAAAAATTAGAAATAGTTCTATTTTCTAATAATATAGTAGCTAAACTATG
>JBFIHK010000006.1:0-35805 GCA_041601795.1 Minisyncoccia bacterium | reverse complement strand
TTATCTAAAGTTAATTATTTATTTAAAAATAAAAGAAACAACACAAATAACAAAATACCGAAACTAAACCAGAGAATATTTAACCACAGCAATGTTTGACTAGAAATAGAAAAATTTACCACCGCACTAAACCAGTCATATATCTTGTAATAAATATAAGCTGGATTAAGGTAAAAAGACATAAATTAATATTTATTTAAAATTTTCTATAATCTTTCCTAATTGAAACAATTTATCCTCCCTAAAATGATTAGCACATAATTGTACTCCCACTGGTAACCCAGCCTTACTTTTTCCTTGGGGAATAGAAATGGCCGGAACACCAGCTAAATTGGCCGGAACTGTAAAAATATCTTCTAAATAAGTTTGTAACGGATCCCCACTTTTGGCCCCAATTGTCCAAGCTGGAGTTGGCGTTGTTGGTGTCATTACTACATCTACCCCTTCTTTTGTTGTTTGATCAAAAACTTTATCATAGTCTTGTCTAATCAGTTGCCTAGCTAGAGTAGCTCGACCATAATAAGCGTCATAATAACCAGCCGACAGAACATAGGTACCTAAAATAATTCTTCTTCTTACTTCAGGCCCAAAACCCAAAGCCCTAGAAGAAGTGTAGTCTTCTAGCAAATTTTTACCTTCGCCTTTCAGGCCATAACGCAGGCCATCATAGCGCCCTAAATTGGTTGAACTTTCAGCTGGCATAATAACATAATAAGAAGCTAGCGAATATTTTACATGAGGCAAGGAAACCTCTTTTATTATATGACCAGCTTCTTTCAGTTTAGCTACAGTCTGATGAAAAATAGCCAATACCTCCTCATCAACTCCATCTGAAATAAAATCATAAGGAACACCAATAGTCATCACCTCTTTTTGTTCATTTACATCTAAAGGATGCTCCACGCTAGTAGAATCATTTTGATCTAAACCTTTAATAACTTTGTAAACAGCCTCAGTGTCAGCCACATTTTTAGCCATAGGCCCTATTTGATCTAAAGAAGAAGCCATAGCCATTAAGCCAAAGCGTGACACTACGCCATAAGTAGGTTTCAGCCCCACCACTCCACAAAAACTAGCTGGTTGCCGAATAGAGCCACCAGTATCTGACCCTAAAGAAACTAATGCCAAATCTGCTCCCACTACAGCCGCCGACCCCCCAGAAGAACCCCCAGCTACTTTAGTTTTATCAAATGGATTACAAGTAACTCCGAAACTTGAATTTTCAGTCGAACCACCCATAGCAAATTCGTCCATATTGGTTCGACCCAAAAAAATAGCCCCGGCGGTCTTTAATTTTTTTATAACCGTAGCGTCATAAGTGGCTGTATAATCTGCGAGCATTTTAGAGGCACTACTTGCTCGTCTGTTTTTTATTAAAATATTGTCTTTTATGGCCACCGGTACTCCAGCTAAAGGTAAACTCTCTAAACCATTTTCTTTAATTTTTTGATCTACTTTTTCAGCTTGATCTAAAGCGTCAGCAAAAACCTCTAAATAAGCATTGAGATCATTATTTTTTTGCGCAATAGCCTCTAAGTAAGTGGTCACCACCTCTTTAGCCTTACCTCCATTTTTCAAGTATTGATGTAAACTTTCAATGGTCAAATTATATAAATCTATAGCCATAAAATTATTCAGTTCCAGTTAAAATTTTTTTCACTGCCACAAAATTATCTTTTTTATTTGGGACCTCATTCAGCAATAAATCGGCCTCAAAATTAGCTGTGACCATATCATCCCGTAAAACGTTTTTTATCAAACCTAAATCTTGTTTGTTTGTTTTTTCATCACCCAATTCTGATAATTGAGAAATATAATCTAAAACAGACTCCAAATCGTGCACCAGGGAGTGCTTTTCTTCTGGTTTTAAGTCTATCCGGGCCAACTGAGATAAAATTTCTATTTCATGTTCACTAATCATAAAAGCATAATATCACTAAATAAGCCCTAGCTCAATCTAAAAATGCCTCTTTAATTTAGTAAAAACCTACAAATCAAATTATTCTTTAACCAATCTTAAAAAGTCAGCTTCAGAAATAACTTTTACCCCCAAGTCTGTAGCTGTTTTTAATTTGGACCCAGCCTTACGCCCCGCCACCACTAAATCTGTTTCTTTTGACACAGCACTTGCAACATGTGCCCCCACAGAACGAGCTAAATTTTTAGCTTCATCTCTAGATATTTTATCTAGAGTGCCAGTAAAAACAATCGACTTTTTAAATAAATTTTTATTTTTTATCAGCTTATGATCAAATTTTTCCACTCTCACCACTGTCAACAATTTTTGGACTAATTTTTTATTGTCATTATCACTAAACCAATTTATTATCTCCTCTGCCATTATTTGACCAATACCATCTATATCAGCCAATTGCTCTACTGAAGCAGTCATTATTTTATCCAAAGAGCCAAAAGTCTCAGCTAGAAGTAAAGCTGTTTCCTCACCCACTTGAGGAATAGACAAACTAGCCAAAAATCTAGGCAGAGTAATGTTTTTAGCCTTTTCTATAGCCTTCAATAAATTGTCAGCCGATTTATCTCCTAGACGTTCTAAATCAACAATATCGCCCTTTTTTAAAGTAAAAACATCAGGAAAATCAGCTATTTGGTGGTTGTCTAGCAACAAATCAACCACCTTTGGCCCTAGTCCTTCAATATCAAAAGCATGCTTACCAACAAAGTGATACCATTTACGCCTTTTTTGCAAAGCCGTATTTTTGTTTACCGCCCGATGAGCTGCCTGTCCACGAACTCGTTCTATTTTTCCAACTTCAGGTAAGCTGTTTGGAAAAACGAAAGGAACACTTTTAACCGGCCTCATGCTAGTTAACACCTTAACTATATCTGGTATAACATCGCCTGCTTTTCTAATGACCACTGTATCTCCAGGCCTCACATCCAATCGTTTAATTTCGTCTTCATTATGAAGGGTGGCTCGCGACACTGTCGATCCAGCTACCAATACCGGTTGTAAAACTGCCACTGGAGTGACCACCCCTGTCCGTCCTATTTGAAATATTATGTCTTCCACCACAGTGGTAGCTTCTTCAGCTGGAAATTTTAAGGCTATACCAAAACGAGGAGCTTTACCGGTATAACCCAATCTATTTTGATATATTTTTTCATTAACTTTTACTACCACTCCATCAACCTCATAAGGTAGATTTTTAGCCTTTTTCTGCCACTCTTGCCAAAAAGTAATCACTTCTTCAATATCGCTACATAATTTAAAATGTGAATTAACCTTAAAACCCAGAGTTTGAAGTTTTTGCAATTCTTCTATTTGCGTTTTAGGTTCACCAGCATCAGTAAAAGCAATATCATAAATAAAACTAGATAGCTTCCTCTCGGCGACAATTTTAGGATCTAATTGTCTAATGGTACCTGCCGCCACATTACGCGGGTTAGCATACAAGGGTTTTCCTTCTTTTACTTGGAGTTTATTTAAAGCCAGAAATTCTTTTTTTGGTAACCAAATTTCACCTTCCACAATTATTTTCGACACCTCTTCTTTTAATTTTAAAGGAATAGAATCTATCGTTTTAACATTGATAGTTACATTTTCTCCCACCTTACCATTACCTCTAGTGGCCGCCACCACCAAATACCCTTTTTTATAAGTTAAAACCACTTTTAATCCATCTATTTTTAATTCAGTACTATAAGTTGGCCGCGCATCTTCACCTAAAAAACGCTTAACCCTTTTGTCAAAGTCTCTAATTTCATCAGCGGTAAAAGCATCATTAAAAGACCACTGAGCTACCTCATGAGCTACTTTTTCAAATTTATCAAGCGGAGCCCCAGCTACCCTTTGCGAGGGCGAGTCAGGGGTAATAAGTTCTGGGTATTTGGTTTCTAAATCTACCAATTCAGCCTTGAGTGAATCTAGCGCGGCCGGGGAAATCTCCTCTTTATCTTCCACGTGATACAAATGACGATGATAGTCTATAGTTTTCTTTAATTTTTTCAGCCTAATCTTAACTTGCTCTTTATTCATACCTTTTAATTAAAACAGAAAATACTCAGAAAACAACTGATTTTATAAATCTCCGCCATTGTTATAATCTCTATAAATAACTTTTTCTACCAACCTAGGATGATCAACTTCACAAATATTATAGCCTTTAGTTCTCAATAACACCACAGAATCCCCCAATTGGTCGGGTTCTTTCAAAATAACTCTCACCTCGGTACAATCTCCAACCATTAAATCAAAAACTTTATCCCCATTCGCGTCACTCGGTGGATTAGTATTAAAATTTTGAACATCACATAAAAAAGAAGGGTTTTCTTCCTCAAAAAAAACAGCTGGTTCTCCTTCTAAGCCAGACAAAAAGAAACCAAACTGGGCTCTGTTAACAGCGTTTTCTATACACTCATCAACGGAGTTAGCTTCATAGTAAGCAAATTGCGACTCCCTGCCAATAGAAGACAAAATAATTTGCTTCACAATAATGTTACCTAACAATATTCCACTCAAAGAAACGACACTGGCTACTATAACAGCATAGAGAATAACAAAACCTGATTTTTTATTTCTTTTAAATACCATAACTAGTATCTATAATTTTAGTACTCAATGTAAAATTAGCAATATTATTTTTATTATTCCACTCCACCTCCACCACCATATCAGCCGCCACAATCGTAGAATTCTCATACTCTACATTAGTAAAATATATTTGACGCCTAAAAATAGAAGGTTCTCCGGCTTCATGAGTATAAATATTGTTATTAGAAATATTCAATCGACAAGACTCACCAGAACAATTTGAAACGTTGATTCCTCCCCCAAAAGTAGGTCCCAATATTTTACAAGGATTATTTTCTTCACAATTACCAACAAGATTAGACCAACTGAAGAGAGGAGAATTCAAACTGATAAAATAATCCCTATGATTTATAAATAACTCTATAGCTTCTTGAGCTAAATAATAGGCTGTGACTTGATTTTTAGCATAATTACCATCAGCTATTGCTCGCGACAACAAGCCTAAGGGACCAATAACAGCAAAAACTAAAATAAGAACAGCGACAAATGTTTCAATTAAGGTAAAGCCTTTCTGATGTAAATTTAATTTTCTGTTCATAAATTATGGATTCCTTTGAGAAAGGGTTGATTGTAATAAAAATCTCGACTGAATATTTTCTTTATTAGAAGCCACCCCTTCCATAACTACTAAAATTAAAGCTGGCTCCTGACGCTGTCTTTCAAATAAAAGTTTTTCTATTTTTATTTCAGAAGAAGTTAAATCATTACAATCATTTTTAGACTCGTTGACGCATTGTTCTAATATGCCACTATTATCATCTTTTAATTTGTAAGTTAAATAACGAGCTCTTATATACTGATTATTTTCATCAATAATATATTCTCTAAAAGAAATCTGATTATCATTAATGATTTCATATTCCTTACCCTCTCTAATCTGTAGCGTCATTGTATCCATAGCTAGGTTTAAGTTATCTATCACTGCCCTATTACTTTGTACCTGACGATAAATATCAGCCAAAACTATAAAAGCTCCACTAACTATTAAAGTGACAATAGAAAAAATGGTCACTGCCACCATCATTTCTATTAAAGTAAAACCTTTATTGGAGGACGCCAGAACACCCCGATGCTTCCTGCCGGCCGGCCGGCAGGTGCATCGGGGATGAATGGCGCCAGTTTGTGCGTCCGGTGGGACGCTCCTTACCAACAAAGTTTTCCCGGTGCCTCGCCTAATACCCCGCCGAGGTCCTCCGAGGGGACGGCTCTGCCGCGGGGATAGGACGAGGTAAATTTTATTTTTAATTGATATTTTTTTTACCATAAATTTTATTCTGCCGAAGTCGGTAAAATACTAATTTGACCGTTAAAATGAACTTTAATAGTTCTGGTCAGATCTGACCTTAATCCTTTAATAACTATTTCCAAATCATTAATTACTTCATCACAATTATTGTAACAAATTTCAGCCTGTAGGCTTGGCCTAGTATAAACAATATTGACACTGCCAGAGCCAACTGGTGGTTCATTATTTATTCTAAATTCTTTTACCACTACCCCTTGCAAGCTATAGATTTCAAAAATTTGATCAGTTCCTTCTTCATAAATTCCAGAATTATTTTCATCAGTAAACATAAAAAAGTTATTTTCCCTATCTTCAGTGGTTAAAAAAATACCATAACTAGGAACCCCGTCTGGAAAGCCCCCAGGGCTCCCCCCCACCCTGCCTCCAGAAGCAAAAGCTTGGGCACTACGAATATTTAAAGCCATTTCTTGAGCCACTAAATCAAGACTAGATCGGTCACGAAACTGAGGAATATAAGCAATAATTACCCCACTCATCACCAGCACAATAGCGGTCACTACCAACATTTCCAACATGGTAAAACCACCCTGTAATAGTTTCTTAAACTTAAACTCAGAAGACGGATTAATCATTTAAAAAAAATAGCTAATAAAGGCACCTAAAACTAAAAATGGAGCAAAAGGAACCTCGCTTTTTAAAGTAAATAAAGGTAATCTCTTGGCTAAATACTTATTCCGACTAATAAATATTAACCCCAATCCCACCACTGCTCCTATTATAAAAGCAAGCGCCAAAGCATAAGCTGCTCCTGTTAAACCAAGCCACAATCCTAAACCAAAAACAAGTTTAGCATCGCCAAAACCCATCAAGCGTCCACGAGATAGAAACCATAACAGCCAAAAAAGTAAAAATAGTAAGCCTCCAGAATAAATCCCATGCAAAACTCTAATAAAAAATTCTGTTAGTCCATCACTCAAAATTAAACTACCTAAAGATACTACCGCCACTATCATTAAAGTAAAAACAAACTCATCTGGAATAATTTTATGACGTAGGTCATAAACCGTAATTATTATTAAAAGTGAACTAATAACCCAAGCCATAAACAAGCTAAAAGTATTTTCTAAAGTAAGAGCATTTTGCCCCATCTGAGTCATAACCACCGCTAAAAAAATTAAAGCAGTAGCCACTTCTACCGCCGGGTACTGCCAAGATATTTTAGCCTGACAATGTTTACACTTTCCTTTTTGCCACAAAAAACTAATCACAGGTACAAGTTCCGACCAGTCTAACTTATGACCACAAGACAAACATTTAGACCGACCTTCTAGCCCCCAACCAGTACCATGGCGCAAAACAACCACATTGAGAAAACTCCCAACAATCAACCCTAAAAAAATAGAAAACAAATAAAGAAAAATTGTCATAATAATATAGAGAATATTATTGTCCTCCTCCAGACCTAGGGACAAACCTTAAAATAAAACTAGAATTAGAAGTAGTGGTATTTATATTAACCCTAACATTATAAGTTCCGCTGATATTACCAGAGCCATCAACCTCCTTACCTCTAATATAGAAAGGTCCGGTTTTAGTAATAGTATCTCCAACTAATTCTGTGCAAGTACCTGTTGTCAAGTCATTACAAATGGCCAATTCTACACCCGCTCGCAAATTCAAAATACCAGGGAAAGAATAGGTGATTGGATTTTCTAAATCAGCAGGAGTCACTTGGACATAATTTTCAGAATAAACTTCATTAGCAGAACAATCAACGGCCCCATTACACTGGATCACAACCAAACAAGTAGAACCTATAGTATTATCACAAGTGACATTAAAACCAGTATCACCATCCTCACCCCCCTCTTCTATTTCAAAAATAGCGGTTACGCTCCTTGGGCTAGTCATCTCTACGCTACAACCTCCGCCACCAGAACAAGCTCCTTCCCATCTACTAAACACATAACCATCTCCAGGATTAGCTGTTAAATTAACATTAGTACCATCAGTATAGTTTTCATCACAATCGTTTCCGCAGTTAATACCAGCTGGACTTGAAGTAACACTACCAACACCAGTAACAGCAACATCTAATCTGTGAAGGGTATCGCCCCCACCATCACCACCAGAATCAAATTGAGCTCTAACGGTTATATTAGTAGTTATGTTTAACCGACATAAATTACCATCAACCGTTGGACAATTGGTCCAATTTCCAAAAGTAGAACCCGTAGCAGGACTGGCTGTCAAAACTATATTAGTACCACTTGTGTATCTTTCATTACAGTCAGCTCCACAGTTAATACCAGCTGGACTTGAAGTAACAGTACCAGTACCAGTACCACTTTTTTCTACAGTTAATTGAGGGTCTTGCGGTGGTGGCACGTCATCACTAACACAACCACTACAAGTCACTCCAGAAAAATCAACCCAGCCCACAACATCGTCACCCCAAGCATAGCCAGACAACCTACCGTCATCACCAACGCTAACAGCATGATTATTATCTGACATTTTAATCCATCCATCCCAACCACCACCATGAGAAAGAGCTCTAGCCCACCCTATAAGTCTACTACTAGCCTCATCAAAGGAAACTCCATGATTAGGGCTTGCAGGGTAAGGTCCGGCTGGATTAAAATGAATCCAACCGATATTTGAACTCCAAGCGTACCCAGAAAAAGAAGTTGTAGAATCGTTGTATCCAACGCCAAATTCAGCCCCATTTGTGGCCGTACCTCTAGTTTGAATCCAGCCGATATTTGAACTCCAAGCAAAGCCCGACAAACCATCGCCTATAGTTTGAGCACCAGCTGTCCAAAAGAAAGTCAAAAAAACTGCCAGTACTCCTACTAGTCCTAAATTAAAAGCACCTATAGATAGGAATCTTTTGGAAAGAGTGATCATTTATTTACTATTTATCATATCATTTAATATTAACCTTGAGTTATTTTATATCCACACTCATTATGAAGAATTACAAGAAAAAGTTCCTCCATCTGCTAACCCTAATCCAGTATAGCCCTTACTGTCTACACACCAATTTTGAGTTTCGTTTATTGGAGCCGAAATTGCATAATTATCTTTACTTGATGTACAGACATAATTATCTGGTAAAGATAAAAAGTAAGGAGAAGTGTACTCATTACCATCATTGCACACTGTGTCATAACTATTATTATTGTCTATATAAGAAAGCTCCGCCGCTGTTCGGAAGCCGGCCAAATTACTTTTTATTTCCGACTCGACTGCTTTATCTCTGGCTCCAGACAAAGCGGTAATGACGATTCCTGATAAAATACCGATAATAGCAATGACCACTAACAATTCTATTAAAGTAAAGCCACTTTGAGTCCTTTTTAGTTTAATCATAATTTAATAATACTACTTTCTGAAAAAAGAGTGTATTTTATTGTCCACACAAAAACCCACCGACTTTTAAAAGTCGGTGGGTTTTTATTAAAATTACATCTTAATTACAAGAAGTATCAGTCTCACTATTGTGATTACTTATACCAGCATAACCACTACTATCAACACATGATCTTTCAGTCTCATTAATAGCCGCAGAAATTGCATAATTTTGAGCTCCAGGAGCACACTGAACTTCTTCTTCACTTAATGATTCCAAATATGTCTTTGTGACTGGATTAGTTTGATCACAAATACTTAATCCGCCGCCAGAAGTATCATAGGCATTACCGTTCTCATTATAAGATAATTCAGCTGCTGTTCGAAAGCCAGCTAAGTCAGCCTTTACTCTAGCCTCAGATGCTTTATCTCTGGCTCCACTTAAAGCCGTAATCACAATTCCTGATAAAATACCGATAATAGCAATAACTACTAACAATTCTATTAAAGTAAAACCCTGATTATATTTTTTTAACATATAAACAAATAAATTAATTTTTTAATAAAGACAACCCTTGTTACCTCCTAGGCTTAGAAGTAAAAAGATTACTTTCTACTTTCCCCACCTCCTACCTGGGCAGGCAGGTACGTCGGTAATAATATTTCAAATTTTAAAACTTAAACCTAATTATACTAACTTAAAAACTCGACGCAACATTATATATCGGAACCAACACCGATGTCAGTAAAATCCCCACCATCAGTCCCAAAAGCACAATCATTGCCGGTTCAATTAAACCCACTAAAGTATCGACCTCATTGTCCACTTCACGCTGATAAAAGCGAGCCAAGGTATCTAAAACAAAAGTCACCTTACCTGACTCTTCACCCACTCTAATCATTTGAACCATAATGCTAGGAATTTCCACGTGGCGATCTAAGATGTCAGACACAGCATTACCCGATTTTACCATTTGAGCAGTTTCTTCCAAAATTTCTCTATAGACTTCGTTCCCTACCACCTCGGCGGTGATTTCTATTGACCGCACCATAGATACACCAGAAGAAATTAAAGTATTTAAGTTGTCAGCAATACGAGATAAATAAAACTTACGATACATCACATTAACATAAGGAATAGACAATTTAAATCTAGACAAAGCCATTTGACCGCCTTCAGTGGGTAAATATTTGAGTAAAAATATAACCACAGCCACCAATATAATTAAGAAAACAAAAAAGTAATCGGCCGTAAACTGACTTACCCCAACCACTATTTTGGTATAAATTGGTAGCTCCTGCCCAGTGTCAATTAAAATCTCCGACAATTTTGGAATAACCAAAGTCATCATCAATATCATGACCACAATAAAAGACAAAATGATAAACAAGGGATAAATTAAAGCATTTTTAGCACGCGACACCAAAGCGTACGACCGGTCTAAATAATTAGCTAAATAAGAAAAAGTTTCGGCTAGCTTACCTGACTCTTCTCCTGACCGGACCATGGCCACATAAAAATCAGTAAAAACATCTGGATGTTTAGCCAAGGCGGTTGAAATGGTAACCCCGCTTTTAATATCGTCCACCACTTGAGTTAGTTTTTTTTGTAATACCACATTGGATGACTCAGATGCCAGCAGTCTAAAGGTAGACACCACCGATACCTTAGCTTCAAATAAAGTTGAAATTTGACGTGACAAAATTACCACATCGCGTGACTTAACTCGGCTAAAAAGTGGGGCTATGTCTAAACCTAAAAAACCTGGTTTATTTTCTGGCACGACGTCTATTACTATTAGACCCCGTCTTTGAAGGGCAGAAATAGCCGAGTCTTTACCGGCGGCATCGATAGTACCGTTTTGAGCTTGCCCGTTTTTATTAGTGGCTTCGTATTTAAATAACATAAAATATTAAAGTAAACGGTCTAAACCTTTAGGGTTCATACTATAGCGATAAGCAGTATCAGAAGAAATTTCACCTCGACGAACCAGGTCGGCCAACGATCGGTTTAAGTCTACCATTCCTTGATCGGATCCGGTTTCTATCACAACATCTATTTCAGCTGTTCGTCCCTCGCGAATTAAGTTGGACACTGCATTATTATCTATTAACAGTTCGTAAGCTGGAATTAATCCTCCAGAAATTCGAGGTACTAAACGTTGAGAAAAAATACCGTTTAAACTTCCTGCCAACTGAACCCTGATTTGTCTTTGTTGATTAGGAGGAAAAGCATCAATAATTCTATCTATAGTTTGAGAAGCACTGTTGGTATGCAAAGTAGAAAAAATAAGGTGGCCAGTTTCAGCCGCTGTTACCGCTGTCGCAATAGTGTTTGGATCTCTCATTTCTCCAATCATACCCACATTCACATCTTGCCTAAACATCGACTGCAAGGCACTGGCAAAATCATTAGTATCAAAACGAACCTCGCGCTGATCTATTAAAGAACGTTCATTGTTAAATAAATATTCAATCGGGTCTTCAATGGTAATAATATGTTCAGCCCGTTCTTTATTAATTAAATTTATCATAGCAGCTAGTGTGGTTGATTTACCCATACCCACTGGCCCCACGACCAAAAAGAAGCCTTGTTCTTTTCTAGTAAAATCAGCCAATTCAGGCGGTAAATTTAAATCTTCTAAACTTTTGATAGAAGTCGGAATAAGCCGAAGAGCAATACCCACTAAACCTCGTTGAAAAAAAGCATTGCCTCTAAATCTGGTTACCCCATCGGGACTATAAGAAAAATCAATTTCTTTTTCTTCTAAAAAGCGGGTTTTATTACGCTCGTTTAAAATTTCCATCGCCATGCCCATAGTGTCATCAGCCGATAAAACCGGTTGATTCACCAAAGGCACCAAGTCGCCAGCCACCCTAATAGACGGATGAGTGCCAGCAGTTAAATGCAAATCAGACCCCCCTTCTTTGGAAACTATTAAAATCAGGTCTTCTAATTTTTTTCTAAATTCAGCCATAACAAAATTTTTATTAAAATTATTCTCTACTTATTATCGCATGACTTAACTCCAAGTGCTAATAAATTTTGCACACCTTTTTCATTTTTAAACCTTATTAATTTCACTAAAAGGTACCAGTCCGGCAAAAGCTTTTTTCATAGCGTCTTCTTTCATCGACAAGTAGCCCTTACTTCTGGCATAAGTATAAATATCATCTTCATTAGGGTTTTTTAAAATAATTCTTTCAAGCTCTCTATCCATAGCCAGCATCTCAAATACAGCCGTTCGACCCTTAGTCCCAGAAGGGCAACTAGCGGTTGGTTTAGCGTCGTAAACAATATCGGGAATCACTATGTCTCTTTTATATTCATCGGCCAAGTCTTCAAATTGTTTGTCGATGATCATTCTCACACTACCCTCAACTGTTACCTCTTCCCTACTGTCGGTACACAAAAGTGGTACCAATCTCTGACCTATAGCCATAATTAAAGTAGGTGGAATTAAATAAGGATCCACCCCCATATCAACAAGACGAGGTACCACCCCAATAGCACTGTTAGTGTGAATAGTAGAAAAAACCAAATGACCAGTTAAGGACGCTTGAATTGCTAGCTGAGCTGTTTCCCTGTCTCTAATTTCACCGACCATAATAATATCGGGGTCTTGACGCAAGATAGATCTTAAACCATTTGCAAAAGTATAGTCTAATTCTGGTCTAACTTGAGACTGGTTAATACCTTTAATGTCATACTCTATCGGATCTTCTAAACTAACTATATTATGTTTTTCTTTATCCAATGCATTTAACATTGAATACAAAGTGGTGGTTTTACCAGAACCAGTTGGTCCTGTTAAAAGGATCATACCATGAGGTTTTTTAATAATATCTTCCACAATAGTCATTTGAGGCCCAGACAACCCAATCGAATCTAGGGTAATCATTTTTTTCTCAGGGTCTAAAATACGCAACACTACTTTTTCACCAAAATAAGTCGGGAAAGTAGAAACTCTAAAATCAATTTTGCGCCCTTCAACTTTAGCTGAAAAACGACCGTCTTGAGGTTTTCGTTTTTCATCTAACTTCATATTAGTTAGAATTTTAATTCTGGCTATAACTGCTTCATGAACTGTTTTTGGTAAAAACAAACTAGTATATAAAACACCATCAACTCTAAACCGGACTCTGATTTTTTCTTTGGCCGGTTCAATGTGAATGTCCGAGGCATTACCTTCGGTTGCATGTTGTAAGATAACTCCCACTATTTTAGTAATTGGCGCTTCTTCAACTATTTTTTTTCCACCTACTTCCGGCGAAGCAATACCGGCGTTGTCATCATCTTTTATTAGTTCAGTTCGATTGTCGCCACGACCCTCTTTAGCATCGGCATCATTACCTGATTTAAATTGATTTAAAGCTTTATCTACCTCACCACCTAAACCTTCATAACTTTTTAAAGCTTCTTTAAAATCTTCAGGTGAAATTAAAAATATTTTAAAAGGTAAATTATTTTTAGAGGTAATAAACTGTAAAGCATCACGAGCTTCTATGTCGCTCGGATCGGTCATTCCTACATGAAGAACCCCCTCTTTAAAATCAAGCGGGATTATTTGATAGTGAGTGGCCGAATCTTCTGGTATGTACTGCAAGACATCAAAAGAAATACGACTGCCACCCAATTTGGCTACTGGAATTTCGTTTGGGTCATTCATAAAAAAATGTTTGTTTACAAAGCTTCAACCTCTTGTTCATTAAAATTATCTTCAATTTCAACTCCAAATTCTACTTGATTAAAAGTGGAATCAAAATTGGTAATATTAGACGTTCCCAAAGGAGCAAAAGGGTTGGATCGACCCTGAGGCTTTGGGGTGATATTGGTTGTATAATTTACTAGCCTATTAGTAAAAACGGGGTTATTAAAAATCTCACCCGACAAGTTAACTGCTCGCAAAGATTGAAGTAGAACTAAAAATTCAGAAGTTTCAGTTGAAATACTAGTAGTGTTGTTAAGATTAGTTGTACTAATACCCACCTCATCTCTACCTGTAAAGAAGAAAAAATAAGAAAAAGCCAGTAAGCCCACTAAAATTAGAACTATAAGCACATTGACTAAAATTTTTGATTGATTCATATAATAAGATTTATTTTAACCAATAAGTTTCAACTGTTAATCTGTAAGTATACTCCCCACCCGTTTCGTTGCCGGTTTCAAAATCAAGCCGAGTTACATCAATTAAGCGCAAGCTAGTAGATAAGTCTTGAAGAAATGATTTTAACTCACCATAGGTACCAGTAATATCAAAAGACAAACTGGTAGTTTCCACCTTCGGAACACCACTATCTGATCCAACATTATTATTTCTGGACCCATTTGTATCTAAAGTAACTTCGCCTAAAACCATATTATATTTAGAGGCAATACCATTCACATCTACAATTAACTGTAAGTTATCTACTGAATCAGGCAAAAAATCATCTAAACGACTTATCTTAGCTTGATCTAAACTAGCCACAATTTGGCGTAGTTCGGCTGCTCTTACTTCTAACTCCGCTGCATTGTCCAAGGCTTGTTCTAAAGCCATTTTTTCGGCTCGGAGTTCTGTAATACTAGAAGCTCCTGCTTCTAGTAAAAAAGACTGGCCACTATTTATTAGCGGGTCCGTTAACCCAAAATACACTCCGCCGGCTATAAGTAGAAAAACTATTGGTAAGACAATATTCTGAATCATATTTAATTAGTATTAAAAACTAACAGCCCTGGGGTTGGTAAAATTTTAGCAGTAAAAATGACTCGGCCTAAATCATCCAGACTTAAGTTAGAAAATTCTACCGCTTGAACACCTTGATTATTTTCAAAAGTTCTCATCTGTGATGCTAAATCAGTATAACTAGTGGCCAATCCAGTTAAGGTTATTCCACTATCAGTAGTAAAATTCATAGAGGTAAAGCGAACGGTATGCAGAGTTTCTTGTTCTAGTAAATCTAAAATTGGTATCAAAGAAATGTGTTGATCAATTAGATTTTGAGCGGCGGTCATTTTTTTATCTAGTCGGCCATAACGAGTTATTTCTTCTATCCCAAGCTTAGTTCGAACGTCTTCCACTGTGGCTTTTAAGCCACAGGCGCTACCATCGCCCCCACAAGGTTTATTAACCTGGCGATCTAAAATAGCTCTGTAACCAAAACTGCCAGCAAATACTAAAAGTGATATACCCAAAAGAAGCAATGACAACAAAAGCAATAACCCAAAAGTTGAGTTGCGTCTGACTTTTACTGTCCCAGCCCCACCTTGTTTAGGAATAAAAGAATTGCTTTGGTTTTGGTTGATCATAATATTTTTTGAGGCAAATTTATTTAACTATTTAAAATTATTTTTGTTCACTTAACAGGCGCAAGGCCAGTCCAATTGAAACAGCAAACTCTGGGCCAATACTATTTAAGGCATTTTTTAAAAAAACTGGCGCTTCAACTCTGTCAAAAGGTGTTCCCAAAACTACCGGGGCATATAATTTTTCTTCTGCTACTTGAAGTAGCCCTTTAAGCAAAGCCCCACCACCAATTAAAATAACCTTATCAATGCTTCGATTATAATCCTTCTGATATTCTACCATCGCGGTGTTAATTTCAGAAAAAATATATTCAATAATTGGGCTCGCGGTTTGACCAATATCCTTATCACCAAACTTTTCCACCAAACCAACTGTTCTTTTTATTTCTTCTGCTTTCAAAAAAGACACAGACAGAGATCTTTCAATAGTAGCTGTAATGTCTTGAGCTCCTTTACTTATAGTATGAGACAGTCTAATTATTCCCTGCTCTACCACTACCAACTTAGTGGTAGTAGCACCTAAATCGACAATTGCCGTCACCCCCATGTCACTTTGAATAGAAGATCGCATAACACTAAAAGTTTCTATTTCTAAAAATTGAGTATCGACTTTGGCATCTTTAGCTATTTGTTCATATTGACTTAAGGTGTCTTTATGAATAGCCACTATTAAAACTTTTAACTCACTTGGTAAAGAACTACTTTTGTCTCCTGTTTTTTTGCTATCAGTCTCTTCTGCCGAAAAAGGACTTGGACTACGTTTAGATTCTGGAATAATAGACCAGTCTAATGTCACTTCTCCAATCGGCACTGGTACATATTTTCTAGCTTCAATCGGTATCATGCTTTCGAGTTTATCTTCAGGTAAGTCTGGTACCTTTATATTAACCAACAAGCTAGACTTAAGAGGTATAGCTACCGCCCCAACTTTAGTAGTGACATTGGCTTCACGAAATAAATCGGTCAGCAAAAGTGTTAATTGCTCAGTCGATAAATTAACCGCTTGACCAACAGCTTTCTCGGCATAGGGACCGGTGGCCAATTCGCCATAAGTTTCAAGTACTGCTCGGCCATTGTCGTTTCTAAGTTGAATTACTTTAACCGACGACGAACCAATATCGATACCCAAAACACTCGAATTTTTACTAAAAAGACCTGTTAACTTCAAAAAAGGATTGGACATAAATCATATTATATAATTAAAATTATACCATGCAGACAAAAAACTTGCGTTCTGTTTTTTCTAAACTTATCCACATTGTGGGCGATATTTTATTTCCCGATCGTTGTGTTGCCTGTTTTAGTGTTGGTCAAATTTTATGTGACCACTGCCTGCCTAAATTAGAAACCGATTTTTATGACTCCGCTCCAAATGTTTTAGCTATTTTTAATTATCAAAACAAAATCGTTAAAAAATTAATTTGGCATTTAAAATTTAAACGAGCCGAACCAGTAGCCGACATTTTTGCTCCCTACATGGAAGAAACTATTTTAAATTATTTAACAGCCAACTTAAGTGGTTTTTCCTATCAAGACCAAATTTTATTAGTCCCTATCCCCCCCCACCCTAAAAGACTTAGAATAAGAGGCTATAACCAAAGTAAAATTCTCTGCCAAAAAATACAACGCCTAAACCCTAATGTTTTTACCGTGGTCGATATTTTAATTAAAACTAAAAATACCCCGACTCAAGTTTCTTGCCACAAACGCCACTTGCGTCAAAAAAATATTAAAAATTCTTTTGCCCTCCAAACTTCTATTGATTTAAGTAATAAAATTGTTTGCGTTATCGACGATGTTGCCACCACTGGCGCCACCTTAGAAGAAGCGTTGAAAATTTTAGCTTCTAAAGGCCCCAAACACCTTCTGGCGGCGACTGTGGCTCATGGGTAAAGAGATATTAATAAAAAAATCTAGGATTCGCCTTTCGAATCCCTACACAAGACAAGCAGTATAAGGGTTTTTGAGAGATTTTTCGATGGGGTTTTTCAGGCACGTGGGTCAGACTACCCAAATACCAACAAAGACGAAGTAAATATAAAAGAATATACGAAGTACCTCCTTAAAGAAGGAAATATAACTGAGAAAAGAGAACTGCTAGCGAACTTAAGGAGTAAGATAATTTACAAAGATTGGAAGATCGAACTTGCAAGTTAATAGGCTAATTATGATTGCTCTTCAGGTGTCTTAATCTTTTAGATATTTTTGTTTTAGGATCTCTGACTTGGTTTTACTTAATATTATTAAGGTATTTTCCAAATCCTCTTCTAAAATCTTTGCATTAGCATTTTTGAGCTGATCGTCTATATAGATTTTGAGCACGTCGTCTAGGTGACCTTCTTCAGCAAACTGATTGATATCCTCCACGTCTTCTGATATTTGGTCAGAGATATCTTCGCCGTTTTTGTTCTCACTAATATATTCAGTTATCTCCTTGTCGATTTCGTCATCAATTAAAACAATTATACTTTCAATGCTAGAGGTTGCAGGATCACTATTTAAAGCTATGTCAATAATATCTGAGCTTGCGTTAATAATTGCAGATGTAACAACCAGTTGGTTAACATCCTCTTTGCTCCGGGTCCTGCTGCCAGCTACATCAATTATTTCTTGTGTGTGTTCTTGTATTTCTCCGCCAACCAGAGCTACTAACGTTTTTTCATCCGACTTATCTGCAACTTCCTTCAACTCCTCAAGTCGTTCTTCAAGGCGTGCTATATGATAGTTAACTTTTTGGTTGTCTGAGATATAAAATATTTCTTCAATTTCTTCAACTATATTAATTTCAAACCCATATAAAAGATCCCCAGGAACACTGTTCTGTGACGCATACGTTACCGGCACTCCAACAGCAAGCAAAACGACGAGTGTTGCAGGAACCAATCGATATATTAGGTTTGGGAACGAGAAAATAGACACGGGGCTATGCCGCTCTTGGGTATTTCTTAGAATGCTTGACTTCATCGCCTCTTGTTCAGAACGAAGCAAGTATACATCATTGGAATCTTTCTTCAGTTGTTTTTCAATCTTGTTCATATATTTTCTTTAATTTTTTCAGGCCTCTATAGATCCTGACAGAAATATTGTTTTCTGTTTCTTCCAATAATTCTGCTATCTCTTTTACTTTTAGTCCACTTACGTATCTTAAAATAAGCACCTCTCTATACGACTCATCAACTTCTTTCAGCTTTTCTACTGCTTCTTTTTGAATTTCAAGCTCTTCCTTGTCATCTTCGGTATAAGCAACTTCTAATCCTTGTTCGCTTAGCTCATCAAGAGAATAGACAGCCTTTTTATCCCGTATAGCATTTACAAATGCATTATGGGCGCTGCGATACAGAAAGGCTCTCGGATTTTCTATCTCTCTACCACTTGATAAGTATACCCAGAATCTTGAGAAAATTTCTTGCGTAAGATCAAGAGCTTGGTCACGATTTCTCAGGCGGTAATAAAGATACCGAAATATTTCATCCGAATGATTGTCATATATAGCGATAAATTTTTTCTGGTACCTATCCATATTTTTAGACACATATCTTCTATAAATCTGACACGTAAAATATAGTTTTTCACAGACCTCTTTGGTAAGTGTAAGATTTTAATTTTCTTGGTGTCAAATATTGTGATGGAAGAATATTCCATCGGAACCAGCTCTTTGACAAGTTCATAAACACTTGAGAAATGCTCCACTCGAGACCCATCTTTTCGAGGCGGTTCCACATTATTAACTTTAACAGAATAATTAATCAATTAACAATCACATGAAAACATTAGTAAACAAGAAATCACTAACTGGTTTTGTCTTCGGTGCCTTTATGCTCGGCTTGGTATTTAATCCCCTTGCTGCGCAACCGGCACAGGCACAGACAGTGAGTGAATTGCAGGCACAAATTCAACAATTACTTGCACAAATTGCTAACATGCAGGCACAAATTACAGGAATCAATCAGCCACAAGGAGTAAGTACAACATTCACCCGCGACCTAACAATTGGGAGCCGAGGTGTTGATGTCACATCACTCCAACAGTTCCTTATCAATAAGGGACACAGCATTCCAGCTGGTGCAACAGGATATTTTGGTCCGCAAACAAAAATAGCACTTGCTGCTTATCAAGCCACCAAGGGTATTAACCCAGCAGTTGGATACTTCGGTCTAATAACTCGATCGAACATCAACGGACTCGGAGGAACATCCGGAACTACACCACCAACAAATAACAACGGTAATAACGATAACGGGAACTTCCTTCAAGGAAGTGCGGGATCTATCAGTGAATATCGTCTAACTTCTGGCTTCAACAATGAGGAAGTCGGGGAAAACTCAGAAGATGTCGAGGTAACAGGACTTGATATCAAAGTAGATAACAGTTCTGACATTCGACTTACTTCGGTTCAACTTGCCTTCGCAAAAGACACTGCAACAAATGACAGATTCAGCAAATACGCAGACGAAGTATCTCTCTGGTTGAACGACAAGGAAGTTGGGCGTATTGACGCAAGTTCATTTACCGACAACAACAATTGGACTAAGACCATATCACTCAAGGGCGATAACGTCATCAAGCGAGGAACCACAGGAACACTTGTTGTAGCAATCTCTGGTGCACGAAATATCGATTCTACACTTGAGGGACAAAGCTGGACTGTTGACTTTATGCAAATTCGCTTCACTGATGCGCAGAAAGCTTCAATCTCGGAGAATCCAAATACAGGAACGCGAACCTTCTCATTTGAATCGTTTGCAACAGCATCAAATGTGAAGCTAAAGATCTCACAAGGAGATGGGTCAATAAATGACTCGCGCGTTCTTAATGTTCATGCAAGCAATAAAACGCGAAACGTTGACATCCTATCCTTCAATATGAAGGTAGAGGGTAACTCTGATGTAGAGCTTGACTCTATGCCAATTGAGTTCACCGTCACAGGAGCAGGACACTTAGACGAAATGGCATCAGCCGCACATCTCTACATGGATGGAACACGAGTCGGTACTGAAAACATCCCAACAGATGAAGAAACCGTTGTGTTCAACGATCTTGACCTGACACTCCACTCTGGAAAGACATACGAGTTTGTGGTCAAGATAGATCTCCTCCCAGTTTCAGGTGCGCTTGATGAAGGTGACACCATCTCTGCAACAATTGGAGAGACAGAAACTGACTCAGCATCATTCGATGCAGAAGATGAGTCTGGAGAAGACCTCAGTGATGCAAACAAGACAGGAAATGCTACAGGAGGTCCGCATACTGCGTATGACTCAGGTATCATCGTAAGCTTTGTATCAGCGAGCCAGACAAATACAAATAACGACGGCGCCGACAACGACACAGGCACTTTCACTGTAAAGTACAAAATTGAAGCGTTTGACGGCACCATCTATGTATCAAACTCTGCAGCTGCTACCACGACCGACGACATCACTGATTCTACAGTCGAGAACAATGGTGTGCTCTATCTTATAGATAAAGCGGGTACAGCAACCACAGATGACTTGTCAGCATTCGTCTCATGGAAGAAAGTCAAAGGAAACTCTACAAGTGCTTCCAACGGCATTCGGATGAATGATGGTGATATTGTTGAGTTCACACTCTCAGTTGCACGAACAAATGATGGAGATGTAAATGATGATGGTATTTACCGAATGCTTCTTAAGGCAATCGGATGGAATACAGACAATAGCACTACATTCAATGTCTATGACTTCGATCTCGGAGACTACAAGACTGATCCTATTTACCTCAACTAGGTAGTAGTAATCTAACTAAAAACCACCCATATGGTGGTTTTTAGTTTTGCATCAATACTGACCACATGAATCTGCACGATACTAAATTGCTACTGCGGAGGGTATGGGATTCGGTCAGGAATATCCCACCCTTCGCCAAGGGCGGGATTTCACGACCCTGGCTCGCCCGTTTTTTCTACTAAAAAAACATGGCTCCGCCTTTCTAATCCCCACACAAGACAAGCAGTTGTCTTGTTTACCCTCCGCAGTTTTTCACTGCGTTTCAAAACTGCGGAGGGTATGGGATTCGAACCCATGAGGGGTTTAACCCCCTACCTCGTTAGCAGTGAGGCGCTTTCGACCACTCAGCCAACCCTCCAAATTGTATTTTACCTATATTAACACTAACCTTTTGTTAGTTTACCATTTTCTAACACTGCCCGTCGAAAGTACCTTTCGTCCTCCTTTTGCCAAATCGCCTACGGCTCATATGGGCAAATTTGCTCACCAGCAGGTTCGCAAACCGGATTAAAAGCAAAGCAGTTTGCTTTTAATCCACTCAGCCAACCATCCAAATTGTATTTTACCCAAAATTATTATCTCTTGAACTATTCGATATTAACTCATTTTAAACCTAATTACAATTAAAGATGTTTATGCTAAAATATAGCTTAAGAAAAGTTTAATCAATTTAATTATGAAAAATTCTAATCGTATCAAAAGTGGCAAGCAAGACCAAAACCCAAGCTTTAGAACACCTTCTGGTTTTAAAGCCGAACGGTCCCTTAAACCCACTAATAATAATTTTTCTAAAGCCACCATCAGAAACAACCGCAAACCTTAAAAGAAAAACTCCGAGCGTCAAAACGCTTGGAGTTTTTTTGTTGTGCAAATTTAACACAAGTCAGCCGACCAAATTCATTCCTTGAGTTTTCGCCCAATTCTTAAGAGTGATCCCCTGTTTGTGTTCCAAGGTGAAAGTCGGGAGACCCCGAGTATTCACCCCTTCATGTATAGCTTGTAGCACCACTTGCTCGGTATGATCACGAAAGATTCCACGGTATTGGTTTAACAATTCTTGCCAATCTTTTTGAGATTGGACTATCGTATTCCCTAGGAAACAACTCCCCATTATCAAAAATGGGGTCCAACTCGCTTTTGCCATCTCAGCTCTCCATATAGTTAAATTTCCACAACAAAAAAGAACATCTACTTTCTATTATGTCACAAAAAAAATCATTGTCAATTTAAATACCTGGCTTGAAATAAGTTATACTACTTAACATATGGACCCAGAAGATCTTATTACTAAACACTTTCGCTTAAAACTAGATCAAAAAAAAGCTTTAACCCGATTAAAACTTGCCACTTTGGCTGACTTACTTTTTTACTTTCCCCAAAAATATCTTCACCAAGGTGACTTAAAACATATTCACCGTCTGGAAGACGGCGAAACCGCTACTATTTGGGGTAAAGTAGTCAAAACTGGCGCCAAAAAAGCTTTTCGCTCTGGCGTCCCGATGGCTGAAAGTGTGATTGAGGATGAAACCGGTAAAATAAATGCTATTTGGTTTAATCAAGCTTTTTTAGTTAAAAAACTTATCCCTGGCCTAGCGGTTAAACTATCTGGGAAAATAGCAATTAGAAACAATAAACTTTATTTTGTTAACCCCGATGTTTCTTTTGAAAATGCACCCGAGTGGGCCGGCCAAACTATTTTTAGCACCAAAAATAAAACCGACTACCTACTACCTGTTTACCCCACCACCAAACACCTCTCTTCTGGTTGGTTTTATTATCATATTAAAAAAATATTAGAAGCTGGAACTCATACCAAATTAACCGACCCCATAAGTTCTTCTATTTTAAAAAAATACCACCTCCCCACTTTAAGCACCGCTTTAGTTTGGCTTCACAACCCCCAAAAAAATAATCACGCCGAAAGTGCCCGCAAGCGCTTTGCTTTCGAAGAAGTTTTTTATATTCAACTCGACAAAGGTTTAATTAAAAGAGAATACAAAAAACATGGTGCCCGCAAAATAAATACTCCCGATAAAGACATTAAAAAATTTATCTCTCGCTTTCCTTTTAAGTTTACGAATACTCAAGCTGATGTGACTAAACAAATTGTAGATGATCTTAAAAAATCAGAACCTATGACTAGGCTCCTAGAAGGAGATGTTGGCTCAGGTAAAACCGCTATTGCCGCCGCGGCTACTTTTGCCACCGTCAGCGCTGGACTAGAAGTAGCCTACATGGTCCCAACAGAAATTTTAGCTCGCCAACACTTTGAAAGTTTTATTCAATATTTTGCTCATCTTGGCATTTCCGTTGGTCTTCTAACTGGTCGTGAATGCCGCAAATTTCCCTCTAAATTAAACCCTCATGAACACACTCACATTTCTCGGGCTCAACTTTTAAAATGGGTTGCAAATGGCGATATCCCCATAGTTATAGGGACTCACACTTTAATGCAAAAAAGTGTTACTTTTCGTAAACTTGGCCTGGCTATAATAGACGAACAACATCGTTTTGGAGTCATGCAAAGAAAAAATTTACTAAAAGACAAAGACAGTAGCCAAACTGTTCCCCATCTTCTGTCTATGACCGCTACCCCCATTCCCAGAACCTTAGCACTGGCTATTTTTGGGGACTTAGATTTATCGGTTTTAGACGAACTGCCACCGGGCCGAAAACCGATTGTAACTAAAATTATTCCTCCAAATAAAAGACAAGATATTTATAACCAAATTAAAGACGAACTTAAAGCTGGTCGTCAAGCTTATGTGATTTGCCCCCGCATTAATGAACCTGACCCCACTAAAATATCTGCCCTACAAATGAAAGCTGCCACCACCGAAGCTAAAGTTCTCCAAACAAAAATTTTTCCCGAATTCAAAGTTGGGCTTATTCACAGCAAAATGTTACCAGCTAAAAAAGAAGCTGTGATGGAAGACTTTATTGCTGGCGACATTGACATCCTAGTAGCCACTTCAGTTATTGAAGTGGGGGTCAATGTCCCCAACGCTACTTCCATTATAATAGAAGGGGCAGAGCGTTTTGGCTTGGCTCAAATCCACCAATTAAGAGGCCGAGTTATGCGCTCCAGCCATCAACCATATTGTTTTTTATTTTCAGATACCAACAACAAAAATTCTTTCAAAAGATTAGAGGCTTTAACTAGCGCCAAAACAGGCTTTGATTTAGCTGAGCTTGATTTGTCTCTCCGTGGTACCGGTAGCTTATCTACTGTTGGCAAACAATGGGGAGTGTCTGATGTTGGTATGGAAGCTATTAAAAATATAAAAATGGTCGAAGCGGCTCGCGAGGAAGCTAAAACCATTATCAAAACCGACCCCGAGTTAAAAAAACACTCTTTATTAAAAACTAAACTGGCCCAAAGAAAAGATACGCATTTAGAATAATTTTATAGGACGGTCCTATGTAAATTATTAAAGATGATGGACCAGTGTGGGCGCACCAGGACTCGAACCTGGGACCACGGAAGGTATATGGACAAAAATGCATTGTGCGCGCGCCAGGACTCGAACCTGGGACCACGGAGGTATAAGCTCCGCGCTCTACCAACTGAGCTACACGCGCACAATATATTTTTTAAAAACCATATACCCATACCACCTGCTAGGCCAACAAGGGAACCCTCTTACTATAAGAAAAAAAGGGGCTTCTTACAAGTCTAAACAGTCTTGATGAGTAAAATTACCCACCTTGAGCCTAGTAATAGAATAAGCTAAAGCTGGCACCCCTAAAGCCTTTCCTATATAGCTTGCCAAAACTCTCATGTAAGTTCCAGCTGAAGCCTGTACTTCCAACTTAACAACAAGTAAAGATCTGTCTTTTTCATTCAACACCTTTTCCCAGCCATTCTTTATACTTACTTGTCTAAAATCTCCCTCAACTTGAGAAATCTTCTGAGTCACCTCCTTTAACACAGTTTCACTTTTTAATATTCTACTTTTTTTAATGTTAATGGAATAAATTTCTATTTCTTTGGTAAAACTTTTACCATCTAAACTAGGGCTAGAAAACTTAGGCGCAGTTTGACTTTTTTTACCTATAAAAGTTGGTACGACTAATTTTATTTCATCTAAAAGAACTTTACTGTTACTTACCTCTTCAATTAAACCTAAAACATCTCCCGTATCAGTAGAAACACCAAACAAAACTTCCACCTCATAAGTTTTTGATAATTTTAAATACTCTTCTTTTTTAAACCTGTCGGCCCCAGAAAGTAAAACAAGAACTCCACTAGCTAGAGGGTCTAACCGGCCAGCGTAAGTTATCTTCTCTTTTTCTAAATGAGGTTGTTTTTCTTTTAAAATCTTTATAGCCTCAAGTGGCGTCAGGCCAACTGGTTTCCAAATTTTAAAAATTGGCATACGCCTATAGATTTAAATTAACTACCCCTGCTGAGGACTATCCTCAATAGGGTTAGCGGCGAGCTTTTTTTCTTGCTTGTGAACTGGTATGTCTATACCATGTTTTTTAAGCAGAGCTTCATATTCAGCCCTTTCCATGGTTTCTACTTTAATTAACTCACTAGATAAGGCATGTAAAGCCTCCATGTTAGCAGTTAATACAGCAGTCGCTTTCTGTTCAGCCCCCTTCATGATAGCAGACACTTCTTCGTCTATTAAAGCCCAGGTAGCTTCAGAAGCATTTTTTTCAGACAGACGAACATCTCCAATAAGAGAAGATGATTGATTACCAAAATCTATTGGCCCAATTTTGTCACTCATGCCAAAGCGTGTCACCATGGACCGAGCAAGGCTAGTAGCTACTTGAATATCGTTAGAAGCGCCAGTGGTAATATCGCCAAAAATCATTTTTTCTACTGCATACCCACCCATAGAAACAGCAATATCATCTAGAAAATCATTTTTAGTATTCATTTTTTTATCTTCAAACGGCAACTTCAAAGTGTATCCAGCAGCGTGCCCCCTAGAAACAATAGACACTTTATGTACCGGATCGGCATTAGGTAAAAGTGAAGCGACAAGGGCATGCCCCATTTCATGATAAGCAGTTACCTTCCTCTCGTATTCATTTAATAAATGACTTTTTCTTTCTGGTCCCAACATAACTTTTTCTATGCTCTCCAAAACATCCAATTGAACTATTTTCTGCCTGTTTTTTCTGGCCGCCGAAATGGCCGCTTCGTTCATTAAGTTAGCTAAATCAGCCCCAGAAAAACCAGGGGTTCTTTGAGCCACAGTTCGAAGATCAACATCAGTTGCCAAAGGTTTTTTACGAGCATGAATTTTTAAAATTTCTTCCCGGTCATTTATATCAGGCGAATCAAGCATTACTCGCCTATCAAACCGTCCTGGACGAAGCAGGGCTTTATCTAAAACATCGGGCCTATTAGTAGCAGCCATTACAATTAATTTTTCATTCGGCTCAAAACCATCCATTTCCACTAAAATCTGGTTTAAGGTTTGCTCTCTCTCGTCATTACCTCCCCCCATACCACCACCTCGGTGGCGACCAATAGCATCTATTTCATCAATAAAAATAATGGCTGGGGCCGCTTTTTTAGCCATTTTAAACAAATCTCTTACCCGCGAAGCTCCTACCCCCACAAACATTTCCACAAACTCTGACCCCGACAAATAAAAGAAAGGAACTTGAGCTTCTCCAGCTACACTCCTTGCTAGTAACGTTTTACCAGTTCCTGGAGCCCCCATCATTAGCACTCCTTTTGGAATACGAGCCCCAATATCTAAAAACTTTTTAGGAAATTTCAAAAACTCCACAATCTCTTCTAGTTCTGACTTGGCCTCCTTACACCCAGCCACATCACGAAATAAAACACGTTGACTTTTATCATTAGGATCAATGATTTTAGCTTTAGACTGGCCAAAAGAAAAAGCTTGCATGGACGAACCTTTCATTTGGCGAGAAATGTACCAAAACAAAACTAAAATAAATAAAACGGGAATTAAAAAAGGTAATAAATTTAAAAACCAAAATTGAAAACCACCTTCTTTTTCAATAGTAATATCAACCCCGGCCAAACTCTCTCCTGTCACACCATAATTAACTAAAGTTTCCGACAGCGAAGCGTCTTTTTCCTTTTTAGCTTTTTGATCTACCCCTGTTACTGTCTTGATCTGTAATTCTTCACCCGAGACTACAATAGAAGCAATATCACCTGCTTCCACTGCTTGAGCTAAACTTGATAAAGATATTTCCTCTGTTTTAACTTCATTTTCTATAATAGAGCCATAAATAACCACCACTAAAAGTAGTCCAGCTAAAGTTAGTAAAATCTGGCCCCCAAATTGGCCCCAAGCTAAAGTTTTTTTATTAAAAGATGAATTTTTAGGTGTTTTTTTTGTCATCAGACATTAATTTAAATCAAAATAAGATAATATAAAAGCCTCCAAAAAGGCCCCTGTAGGTTTCTAAACCCTTATAAAGTTTATACGAGAAGTAAGGCTTAGTAAAGCTCTTATTTAAGAGCTGGTTGCTGTGCCTACTTCTATAGGTAAAGTGGTGGTGGCACTAGTAGTGGCATTTTGAGTGTTTGTTAACTCTCTAATCAACAATTCTTCAG
This sequence comes from Minisyncoccia bacterium, assembly GCA_041601795.1. Classification (GTDB taxonomy): domain Bacteria; phylum Patescibacteriota; class Minisyncoccia; order Phycocordibacterales; family XYD1-FULL-46-19; genus JAUPUJ01. The sequence continues at coordinate 8,061 of JBFIHK010000006.1, read as the reverse complement.
ACAAAGAAAACTCACCACTTTCTATTTCTAGAGCCGACTCTGAGTGAGGTAACCCCACAAAAAACACAAAAATAGCCACTGAAACTGCTATTATTACCCCTATTGCTACCCCTACTTCTTCAGTTGGATCTCTTTTTTCTTTGTTATTAGTATCATTTAACATATCCACATTGTAATGACAGTTTTAACTATCGTCAAACCTTTTGTAAATCTATTGTAAATAAGGCATAATAAAAGGGTAAGAAAAAGCTTAGACAGACGTTTTAAATAAAAGATATTAAACCTTTTGTTGCCTCCTCGGCTCGGAACTGTAAAAGATTACTTTGAAAGTTCCCTCGCTCTAGGTCGGCAATAATTAACCAGGTCCATGACTCAACTTGAGTTTACCCATTTATATGACCAATATGCAGATAGCATTTACCGCTATGGTTTTTTTCGCTTATCTCAAGATAAAGCCCTAGCTGAAGACTTAGTCCAAGAAACTTTTACCAAAACTTGGACCGCCATCTCAAATGGAACAAAAATAACAAATGGTAAAACTTTTCTTTTTACTGTGGCCCATAACTTAATTATAGATATCTACCGTAAAAAGAAAATGTCTTCTTTAGACAACCTAATAGATTCTGGATTTAACCCCGAAAGCACCGAGGATCTAGACCCTGAAAAAAAAGCTGAAATTTCTGAAGTTTTAAAATACGTCAACAGGCTACCAGATAATTATAAACAAGTTTTGATTTTACGCTTTGTTGAAGACTTAGGCCCTCAAGAAATAGCTCAAATTATTGGGGAATCAGAAAACAATGTCTCTGTCCGTATAAATAGAGGCCTGTCTAAATTAAAAGAAATCATGAACCTCTCGATAAAATAAAAATGAATAATTTAGAACAACAATTAAATAGCTTAAGTAAAATAAAGTTGGAGGCTAAATCTAAAGCCGACATTAAATTTAAATTAAATAATTTAATTAATGAACCCCAAACTTTACCAAATCCAAAAGGTCAAACTTACACGCCTTCGCCTTTTGCTTGGTCCTACTTATGGTCTAACCCCAAACTAGTTGGGGTTCTAAGTGTTTTTATTTTCACTTTTAGTATTACTTACGGGGCAGAATTTTCTTATCCCAATAATATTCTCTACCCCATAAAAACCAATATCAACGAACCCTTAATATCGATTTTAAAAACTAACCCTCAAACTAAACTTGACTGGCAATTTGAGTTAACAAAAAGAAGATTAGAAGAGGCTACCCACCTAGCCACCAATAATACTCTAACGCCAGATATAGAAAATTCTTTGAGCCTTAAATTGGCTACCCATCTTCAAAATTATAAAAATATAAATGAGTCCTCTTCTCTTGAAGTTATAAATGCTCACGACGAACAAGCTTTTAACTCTACTTTAATAGAAAACAAAAATACCAACACTACAATATTAAAAGAAGACCTGCCGGAAAACGCTTCTCGCGTAGCTCTTGAAACAGAAAATGATGATATGAGTTTAATAATGGCCTCGCCAAAAGAAGAACCCCAAAGTCAAAGGGGAATTTTAGCCACTAGTACCTCACCAAAAGAAGGATTAACAGAAAACGCCGAGTCAGACCAGGCCTTAACACCTCCAAAACCTTCCGATACAATCCTACCCCAAACTAATACATCAAACTTGATAAATACTTTAGAATTCTATAAACAAGAAATAGCTCAAAAATCTAGCCAAAAAAATAGCCCCCTATTGGAGGTTATAGACGAAAAATTAGCCGATTTTAAAAAATAAGGCCTGCCACGGGGATAGGGTCGCGACAGGCCAAGGAGAAACGCCACAGTGAACAGCACCATGCGTTATTTTTATTTTAACTTATTTAATTTTCTTGTCAAGTAAATTACTGAGTAATTTAAAAAATTAATCTCCCGATAATTCTTGATGCTCCTTGTCTTCCTCGTGACCATGGTCGTTGGCCTCAAACACATGAGAGTGCCCAGTTAAAACGCTCACCAAAAACATAAGCCCTGCTCCAACCACAACCGTACTTATATGCTTAGTGATTTCTTTTTTACTGACTCCCGCCTGAACAATTATATCTGGCAACAAATCGCGTATAACTACATAACAAAAACCACCTGCCGAAAAAGCTAGAAGTGGAGCTATTAAATGCTCGTAATCTGAAATATAAAAACCAATACCCACTCCAATTAAAATGGTAGCTGACACTAAAAAATTTCTCCCCAAAGCACCGAAGGTTGAGTAACCAGCCTCTCGTAAGACAAAAAATTCAGCTATTTCTTGAACTAATTCATGAAAAAAAACAGCCACCGCTGTCGCTATACCAATATGAACATCTATTAAAAAAGCAGGTACCAACAAAATACCATCCCCTAAGTTGTGTACAGCATCTCCTAAAAGCATTCGCCTAGCATCAATATGAGAGTGTTTGTTTATTTCACAATCTGAAATTTCTTTCCCGTGGTGATGGTGGGCTTTGGGAATAAGTCGAATAGCTAAATGCAAAAAAACCGCTCCCAACAACACGGCTAAAATAAGTTCTAGTAAATTTGCCTTCAATTCCCAAGACTCCCCAATTAGCAAAATAATAGTGACAATAAAAACCCCTAAAGCAAAACTAGTTAAATATCTTAAATTTCTTTCCAACCATAAGCCACTTGTATGCCAAATAAAAAATATACCGGCCAGTGACGCCAGCATAATACTAAAACTCGCTAGAATGGGTTCCAAAAACATAAAATTCATTATAAGCTTTATCCTTAAAATATCAAACAAAAAAAATGGGCAAAATTTCAACGAATTGTTATGATGGTTAAATGCTTAATTTAAAATCAATTCATCTTTTCCTTTTCTTGTTTGTCTCTTTGTGGCTAATAGGCCCAAATGTAGCCACCGCCCAAGAGCTTCACAATGATCTGCAAGCTATTTTAGAAGCCAAAGTCATTGAAGTTATAGATAGTCGCACCACAGAAATTACTGGCACCTCAAATGTCACCACTACTCAAACTCTAAGGGTAGAAATTTTATCTGGCGACACCGCTGGTAGATTTGTCACTATTTCTAATGACTACAGCGAATTAAATAAAGGTGACAAGTTCTTTTTATATTATTTAAAAACCATTAATGGAGATGAAATATACACTGTTGGCGACTACGACCGACGGACGCCACTTTTACTTTTAGTTGGTTTATTTATTTTAACAGTCATTATTTTTGGTGGCTGGCAGGGCCTGCGCTCACTCCTCGCTCTTGGTGGTAGCTTTATTGTTATTTTATACATCTTAGTTCCAGGTTTACTTAATGGTTTTAGCCCTATGTTACTTTCAAGTGTAGTGGCCGGAGCTATTTTATTTTTTGCTATCTTTTTCACTCATGGCTTTAATAAAGAATCTATAGTCGCTTTTTCGGGTACCATGATTGCGGTCGGTTTAACCATTCTGTTGTCTATTATAGCTGTCGCCGTAACTCATTTAACTGGTTTTTCTTCTGAAGATGCTGTCTATTTAAATATTAGAACTGAGGGTACTTTAGATTTCACTGGCCTATTACTAGGCGCTATTATTATTGGAGTCCTGGGAGTATTAGATGATATTGCCATTACTCAAGCGGCTGTTGTAACCGAGCTGTACAATAGTGGAGCCAATTTAAAGCCAAGAGAAATCTACACCAAAGCTATTAGAGTTGGTCGTGAACATGTGGGGGCTTTAGTTAACACTTTAGTTTTAGCCTACACTGGAGCTGCTCTACCTTTATTACTCCTTTTTGCCGGTTCTGATGAAAGTTTTTTAATGATTATTAACCGCGAAATGTTTGCGACAGAAATAGTCCGAACTATCACTGGTAGTATTGGCCTTATTTTAACTGTCCCTATTGTAACCTTACTGGCTGTTTATGTGCTTAAAAACTATAAACCTAAACACTCTTCTGGCCACAGTCACAGCCATTATCACTAATATACTTAAAGCCTAGAATTCAAAGTCGTTTCGTTATATAGTAGAAACTATGTTAGGCCAAATAAAAAATAAAAAAGTTAACTTTAACTACGAACTCTTAGAAAAATATACGGCCGGTGTAGAACTTTTAGGGACCGAAGTTAAAGCTATTAAAACAGGTCACGGTTCACTCGAAGGGGCCCATGTGATTATTCGAGCTGGCGAAGCTTTTTTAGTTGGGGCCACTATTCCCCCATTTCAACCAGCAAACACTCCCGAAGACTATGAACCCACTAGAACCCGCCGCCTATTATTGCAAAAAAAAGAGTTAAGCGAACTAGAAAAAAACCTTCAAACTAGGGGCTTGACTGTAGTCCCTATTTCAATGTATAATAAGGGAAGATACATTAAATTAGATTTGGCGCTAGCGCGAGGAAAAAAGAAATTTAATAAACGCGAAACTATTAAAAAACGAGATGTTGAGCGTGATTTGGGTCGGTCTTTGAAAAGATAGTTCGGTCATTCGGCTAAAGTATGTTTACTAAAAATGTGTTTTAGGGGGATGATCGGCCTAGACAGTTACAAGTATGCTTTTTGTGCGTTCCGAGGGTGTTAACCGCCTCGTAAATCACGTTAACAAAACAATAAGTGCAAAAAACAGCACAGGTGCGGTGACTTCACCGTACGCTCCAGCTTTCGCTTTAGCGTAAATAGCTGGTGCTCGCCTTATCAATGTCTAATAGATAAGATCCGAGTATTATAGATTTTAGACTAGAGTTTTAAACAAGTTTCGGTTTTAAACTTGAACCTATAGAAACTTTAACTTAAGTGGATTTGGTTTACTTTTTACCACTTAAGTCGAGACTTTAAAGTAAAACACGAACGTAGATACACCTAGTTGCTTTTTCTGCACGCGGGTTCGATTCCCGCCATCTCCACCTGTTAAAACATTAGCGCCTTCGGGCGCTTTTTGTTTTTTAGGTGGAGATGAACAAGACATCTGCATGTCTTGTGTGTGGGAGTCGAAAAGGCTGAACTTATCGCAACGATCCGCCAGCCGGCGGAGAAGTGAGATGCGAAGCCTGTACCGTTCCTGTAAGGAAAGATTCCCACTAAATTTAAGTGGAGATAGAGCAAGTAACCTGCTTCATTCGTGTCGGGAATCAAAGGCCAGAATGCCACACCTCAAGAGGTGTTGCATGTGGACACGAAGCTGGCTATGAATGGGCTGAGAATAACTGGATTGAAGATGTTGATAATTGTTGTGGATGCTCCATCTCTTTCATAGAAGGATGCATGTCTTATGTAGAAAAAAACTATTAGCATATAGTGTCACAAAATAATGGTTCTTTGTTAAGCTGGTTCCAAATAAATAAAGTATCCCCTATTTATTAAAACATTAGTGCCTTCGGGAACTTTTCATTTCTTAAGTAGGGGCATCGAAAAACAAAAACAACAACTTAAACTGTTTATCCCCAATAAATTTGTTTAGATTGATTTATTTTTATTTATCAGTTATATAATTGTATATAAGCATAATAATTTTTAGTTGAAATGTGGCCCAGACGGGAATTGAACCCGTAAATCTCTAGTAGGATAGCGGCTTGGGAAGCCACCGCGTTTACCATTTCGCCACTGAGCCACATTTCAGCCAAAAATTTGGCTGAAAAAATAAATACAAAGATCTATATTATACTTAACAAGGTAAAGATCTTTTGTAAGAACCGACGTGAACCACTTTTTTAGCCCGTCGGTTTTTACATTTGTTTTTACATTTATTCATAATAATTACTATAATTAACTGCTGCTTGCTATTAGCTAAAGCTTTTTAATCCAGCAAAATAAATTAGAGCAATTTTATTTTCTATTGAAGATTATAATACTAAGCCCCCGAACTTTACTGTTGATAAGTAAAAAAAGAAAATAAAAACCATAAGTTTGCAATAGAAGCTCTTCTTATACCCCATAACTAATAGATAAAATTGACCAAGTTTTTAAAAAAATAAACAAACCCTAAAAATGATTTTTTAATTAATTAGCTATTTTGATTTAATTTTAAATACCCCCCCTTCACTTCAAACTAAAGCGGATTACTTTAAGTTCGTAGATTATTCTATTTTTTATATGATGACTTTATTAAAAACTTCGATATAAATCATACACCTCCTTCCCCACCGGCCCCATCTTAGGCAATTCATTTTTATCAAACCACCCACCCTCTTTGATTTCAAATTCACAAAATTGAGTCTCCGTATCGTAAGCTACACCTTTAAAAATCGAAATATGATCAATCTTACCTTCTTCTGTCGAAACAATTTCTCCAATATATTTTAAATCAAATAAATCTAAACCTGTTTCTTCCAACACTTCTCTCTTGGCGGCTTCGAGTGGCTCTTCGCCTTTATCTATTCTGCCACCAGGAAAAGTCCACTTTTTCCAACCATAACTGTTTCTAATTAATAAAATTTGACTCCCATATTCAACTATCACTTTTACTCCAAAAGTCTTGGGTTTAAAAATATGCCAATACAATCGGACAAAAGGTAGTAAAATAGGTATGAGAGCATGAATTATTTTTTGTTTAAAAGTCAAAGCCATTTTTAAAATATATCATATTTTAAATTTTATCCCCCACTCTCACAAAAAATAGACATCTTATGTTATACTTCTATTTTAGAAAGCTCTATACAACCCAAGGAGAAGCACAATGGACAAAACAGGGGTAGTTATATCATGGGAAGAAATACTCAAGTCAAATTTAGAAGGGAAAAAAGTTGTCTCTGAAGAAGCAGGTCTCTTATGTTATGGACCGATAAAATACATAGTCAGAAACAACGGTCATGTCACCATTTATTTAACCCATTTGTCTAACATGGTCGACGATACCCAAATTAGACCTCATTTTAAGTATCGTTTTGACACCCGCAAGTGTCAGCCAACTAAAAAAGGTCAGTGTGTACACATAACACTACCTAAAGTCGGCCTTATTACCATCTGTTTATAGTTACCCTGCAAAGCCGTCTGGTCAAAAACCCAGCCGGCTTTTAGCTATTTTATTTGACGGTCTGTTAAATTAAAGCTATTATTATAAACAAACACCTATATTTACAGGTTTTAATTACATATATTTTTGAATAAATACACTAGAATCAACCACCAAATCAAAGCTCCCGAGCTTAGAGTTATAGACAACGATCAAGGCAATTTAGGAGTAATGACTTTAGGCGAAGCTCTGCGTTTAGCTGAAGAAGCAGAACAAGACTTAATAGAAATATCTCCTAATGCCAAACCACCCATTGCCAAAATAATGGATTACGGTAAATGGCAATATGATGAAAAAAGAAAAGCCAAAATAGCTAAAGCTGGTAGTAAGGCCACCGAAACCAAGTCCCTACAAATAAAAATTGGCACCGGAGAAAATGATTTAAGCATGAAAGCAAATAGAGCTGGTAAATGGCTCAAAGAGGGCCACCGAGTAAAAATAGAATTATTCTTGCCTGGCCGGACAAAATATCTAGATAAAAAGTTTCTTGAAGAACGCCTAGAAAGACTCCTACACTTAATACCTGAAAACTATAAACTAGCCGAAAACACCCGAAAAGGCCCTAAAGGACTTTACTTAATTATTGAGAAAGACAAAAAAACCTCAACCTAAATAGACTTGATATTTAGAATCAAATATGATTAAATTACTACTGCTGAGCTAATTTCACTTAGTGTAGCTTTAAATACATAGGGTAATGTCTTGCCCTAGAAATTGATACAATGAAAACCAATAAATCATATACTAAAAGACTAAAGAAAACTCGAACTGGCAAATTAATAGCCAGAAAAGCGGGTCAAAACCACTTTAACGCTAAAGAGCGCAGTGGAGCTTCTTCTGGTAAAAGAGGCACTCAACAATTGACTATTAATAAAAAAACTTTGAGCCGAGTAATGCCTTACGGCACTAAATAAATTAACTAAACCATCATGCCTAGAGTTAAAGGAGGAAAAACTGCATTAAAAAGACGTCATAACTTATTAAAAAGAGTAAAGGGTTTTAATTTTGGTCGTAGCACCAAAAAACGTCAAGCTAAAGAAGCTTTTTATCATGCTGGTGTCCACGCCTTTGATCACAGAAAATATAACA
>JBFIHK010000005.1:0-36811 GCA_041601795.1 Minisyncoccia bacterium | reverse complement strand
TGTATATTGCCAGTCTATTTTATTATTAAATAAAATTACTTCCCCCGCTGATAGGTCTATAGTGTCTTTTAAAATGTTGCCATTAGTAGTGTTTTCCCAATAAATATTATTTTTACTACTAGCTACAATATTTATAAAAGGATTTAATTTAATAGCGTTAGTGGCTCTACTTTCTAAGTTGTTGGGGTTAAAATTGTAACTATATGTCTCTATATCACCATTATTTGTGATAGATTTTATATAAATATAAAATCTATCACCATTAAAACCAGAATAAATATTGGATACATTAGAAATAGTGGTGTTGGTCAAACGGGTTAATTCCCTGGTTTTTAAATCATAAAAATATAAATGACCAGTATTTTTTTCAACTGTGATAATAAAATTATTTAAATCTAGAATAATATCTTCACTATCAGGATTTTGGGAAATAACCTCGGTGCTAGTAGAATTATTTATTAAAAAATTACTAGAAATATGATTAGGTATTTTATATAATTTTAAATCTTCTTGGTTTGTTATATTAGTATCTCTACTCCCAATTATTGGTATATCTTTAATGTTTAATATATTTGAAATAGTAGGAAAAAATTGAGTAATAATATTAGTATTATTTTCTTTATTTTTTGGTAGTAAAAATAATAATAAAATAAATAAAATTATTATTATGGTAACAAATATTAATATATTTTTTTTATTTTTCATAAACAATAAAATTATCTCGCGTCGCAGTGGACATGCCTATTTTCTATTAATGTGTATGTAAAACCAGCTCTTTTACAAGATTCTTCTATTAATCTAAGGTTGGATTGTGTAATATTACCACCTGTAGGTTGTATATCTATAGCTATACCTTCGTAATGTCTACTACCATTACTGTGACCTACTCCATTGGTGTGAGCTGCTGTAATTTGGGTATTAAGATTATGATTACTAGCTAAGTCTTGTTGAACAAGTATAGTGGCTTCGGCTACTTCTTGACGTACCCTATCTGTTCTTCCATTACCATTAATACCTTCCCAGTTGGCCACATTAACCCCCCTATCTCTTAAAGACACACATTCTGAGTTGGTTGAACAATCTGGAGTTTCAGGTATTGAGCCAGACAAAGCTGTTCCAGGAGATGCATCTAAGGGATTTACTGGGCCAATTGGGGTGCCTCCACCATTTGTTTCATCATCACCACCTCCCCCACCAGAAATAGGCGTTTGAATGTTTTCACCTACTCGCGTTAAATTAAGATCTACAGTTAAGAGTTCAGGGTTAATGATATTTAAAATTAAATAAGAAGATAAAGCTAAAATAAGACCCCAGGTAGCTGCTTTGATTCGGCTTAAACCTTCGGCCTTGACTGCTGGAATACTACTAGCCATATATTCTAAACCTCCAACAATAAACATTAAAACAGTTAAAAAAACAACAATAATTAAAAAAACTTGATAAGCATTTTTAGCATAAGTAGCAAAATCTGGCGAAGACCCACTGCCATCTACTATTATTTCTGGTTCTAGTAGAGTGTAATTTTGAGCCAAAGTAAAAGTTGGCACTAAAAAAAGACTAGAAATAAAAGTCAGTAAAAATATTTTAGGTAAAAAAGTCATTGATTTAGAATAAATTAAAAGCATTATCTAATTCTATAGTAAAAGATTTTTGGCTTTGTAAAAAGCGATTTAAAATACTAGATACTCTGACGTTTATATTAGCACTCCCACCAGATCCACCAATTTCAGTATTTAAAATTCTATTTTCAGGTGAAATAGTGCTAGGCACTACCTCGTTGTTTATTTGCCAAGAAAAAATAGTACCATTATTTTCTAGTTGGTCGTTAGGCCAAAAGTAAGGTTCAACAATGAAAGATTCTTCATTTTCCGTAGTAGTATAATTATCGCTAATAGCTTTAGTAGCCACCGGGCCAGTTAAAGGCTTGTGAGGATAAATTATAAGTTCTGGTTCATAAATAGGGATAGTTATTTTTTTATAAGCTTCAATACTGGAATTAGCCGAAGAGACAGTGACTTCTATATTATGAGAGTTAGGAAATAAACCAGTTCTAAAACTAATACTGTTCTTACCCACCCCAGAGTCAGCCACTAGGTTTCTATAGTCTTTTTTCCAGGTAAAAATTAAATTATTTGACGGTACAATTTCGCCAGTAGCTATATTTTTTATTTGAGGAATAGCGGTGACAGTAACTATACTACCTGAGGTGGGTAAACTGGCTCCAGAATAAAAGTTTGGAGTATAGGTGTCTGCTTGCCAAAGAAGATCAACTTCAGCACCAATAAAAGTCATATTTTTAGCAATCACTCTCCCTTCTTTTGTTCTAAGTAAAATAGTAATAACAGAGGTTTCTCCTAAATCGCCATTAGTAAAAGTATATGATTTTAAACCCGTCCCCTTTTGAACTTCAGTGTCATTTAAATACCAAATAATATCAGCTTGATCTATTTTATAACCATAACCAGCTAAGTTAATGGTTATGTTTTCATTAGGAGCTGGAGAAGATGGTTTAACGGTGGCTACTAAACTACCACCAGAGGTAGTTTCTGTGTAGGCTGAAATAATTCCAGGTAATAAAATAAAAAATAGAACCAAAAAACTTAAAAAAAATGGTTGAATAAAAAATTTAGAGAGTATAATTTTAAGCTTCATTTTTATGTAAAAGGTTTTTTTCTGCCTTATTAAGAAAATAAATTATAAGAATTAAAGCTATCCATGACGGTAAAGCACTTAAAGCTGGGACAAGTTCTATGAAAGATACTCCACCAACAGTTAGTAATCTTTTTTTATCTGTAACCAAACTTATACCTTTCATTTTAAACCAAAACCAAAAAGTTAGCCACGCAAAAATCCAAACAGCAAAGTTTAATATAGGTATTAATGACATTAAATCAAAAATCCCCGCCACTAAGAGCATTAACAAAAGTTCAATAAAATTTATCTCTTTGTTTTGTGACATTTATAAACTATTTTTAAAATCTTCCTTAGCTTTTTTAATAGTTAATAGTTGAGAGGGGTCTGAAGTGATAATTTGATCTTCAGTATAAGAAGCAATAACTTTTAAGGCTACTCTTTTTAAGCCGGCAAAAAATATCCCCTCCCCCACATTAGATTCTAAGAGTAGGTATTTTTCTTCATCTGTTAAATTAAAAGTTTTTTGAACTAAATCTATAGAGGCTGGCGATTGTTTCATTAAAAATTGAAGCGACGAGTTGGTGATAATAGGCGTTCCATAAGGACTTCGCAAAAAGTCCCCCACATCTTGAGTGATAGTAGCTACTCCTAAGTAGTATTTACGACCTCTTTTGACTAAGGAATACAAGAAAGAAGCGGTGTCTTTGGCTTTCATCATCCACCAGGCCTCGTCTACTATTAAGAGCCTTTTCTTTAAATTACGCCTTACTGTGTTCCAAATATGATGCATTACAATGTACATCGCTACTGGTTTTAAGTCGTCTTCCATGTCGCGGACAGAAAAAACAACAAATTGTTTATTGATATCAACATTGGTTGGTTTGTTCATAAAACCAGCCCAAGTTCCTTGGGTATATTTAGCCAGTCTTTGAGCCAGCGACTCCCCACCTTCCATACCAGCTAAAACAAGTTCTAAGTCAGATAGTAAGGGGGCTGGTTTGTTAGAAAAATCAACATCAGGGGTGATATCTTTTAGGGCATAAGTTTCTGTGATAGCGTTGTCTATAATAGAATCTTCTTCTGGAGTTAAACCACCAAGCATAATACGCATTAAACCTACTAAGTTGATAGTGTTAGAACGCAGAACATCAGCTGGAGATTCGTCTTCTCTGGCTATAGGTAAGTCAAAAGGGTTAATATGATGTTCTGAGGTTAAAGAAATATTAAAATAACGGCCATCAACAGCTTCACCTAAAAATTCATACTCTCTTTCAGGGTCAATCACTATTACATCGACTCCAAACATTAGACTACGCAGAATTTCTAGTTTAGTGGCGTAACTTTTACCAGCTCCAGATTTAGCAAAAACGACTGAGTTGTAGTTTTCAAGAGAAAAACGATCAAATAAAACCAAAGATGAGTTATGTCTGTTAACTCCAAATAATATACCGTTGTTAGAAGTAAGGTCAAAAGAGACAAAAGGAAACAAGCTAGATAAAGGTGAAGAATTTAATTTGGAATTAATAGCTAAAATGTCATTACCCAGCGGGCTCATACTTTTAAAACCTTCTTCTTGTTGGAAAAGAGCTGGTTTTACATAAACTAAAATAGCTTCCAGAGAAGATTTAACTTCCCTTTCGGTGTTGTTAAGCTCCTCTTCGTCTTGACCATAGATAGTAATATATAAACCAACATTAAAAATACGCTCCCTGGCTTGTTGAAGTTGGTCTCGTAAGGTTTCTATGTCTCTGTAGGCGGTGTCTAAAATTGGATCACGGACAAAACCTCGTTCTTCTTTAGTACTAATTTGACTTTGAACTTCGGCTAGTTTTTTTTGAAGGTCTTTTAAGGCGGTCCCAGAATCTATAGGATGAATAAAAATAGAAATATCAAAAATTTTATCCATGTTAATAATAGGCGAAAACCATTCTTCGCTTAAAAATCTAGGGTAAGAAATAACAAAGAAAGTTCGAGCTACTTTGTCGCCTAGATAAATATTATTAGGGGTAATTCTGAGGGCTGATGGAGCGATAATGTCTTTTAGCTCTAATACTCCCATATCATAAATATCACTTGGTAAAATAGGGGTGATAGCTCCTTCTGGGTTTTTATTTTTGTTGAAATTAAAAATAGCCATTTTATTGTTGTTTAGAAGCTGATGTTGGAACACCTTTTTCTCCCGGGTTAAACATTTTGAAATATAATTCTATTAATTCATCTGTGCCTAAAGCAACCGTTTTAACCCCTATTCTGCCTAAACCGTCGGCTACCACACTCATTCTTTGCTCTAATTGATTTTTATTTTGTTCAAAAGATTCACTGGTTTCAGTTTTGGTTTTATTTTTATTCAAGAAAGGTACTGGTAAATTGGAAATAAGGCCTTGTTTGTTGTTTATGACAGGAGGGTCATAAGGGATAATGACAAAGAAAGATTTGGACATAATGTTGGTTTCCTCAGTGAAGGTTTTAATAAAATTTATATACTCTCTGGCTTGAATTTTTATTAATTCATTACTGTTGTCTTTGGTTACTTCTTCAATGTTTTTTAAATAAGGCATGATATCTAATTTCCTAGATTCCAAGTGAATTTGAATTGAAAAATCTAAAGAATTAAGAAAATTTTGATATTGCAGAATAAGACCTTGGCGTTCATCTTCTGATTTTAAAGAAAAATTAATAGAAGAAGCCAGTAAAACGGCTCGATAGTTACCATTTTTTAAAATAACCACCCCATCCCTTATTTCTCGGATAGCAATAAAATCTTGAGTTGATTTAGCTGTTTTAGGCATAATTTAATCTATTGTTTCTTTAACATCTAAACTCCAAGACAATTTTTCTAACTTGTTTAAATGAATTTTCTTAGGGTCAACCTTTGTTTCGGCTGTTTCTTTAGCGGGAGTATTTTTTTTAGAAAAATCTTTTTTCCATAAATAAAGTTTATTGCCGGAGTAGTACTTAATCATTGATTGAACTAAAAAAATAAGTGACCGGTTATTAACTTTATAAAAAGCGAGTGCCCCCCCAGCTGTAATCACTGCTATCATGGGTATTAAGGCTATGTAAAAATAAGGTACAATAACATAAATTAAAAAAGCCACTGCTACTCCACCAGCTACAAAGATAAATTGAGAAAAAGTTAAAGGACCAAATATTTTACTTTCTATTTCTATAAATTGAGGAACTTGAAAATTCATATATAAATATTTATTGTCGACGTAGAGCGAGCAAATTAGAAAACCCCCTTTCTTATTTTCTATCTGAGGAAGGTGATAAAAGGTTTAATACCTTTTATATATGAATTATATCACGAATAAATAAGTTAGATAAAGGATATTAAACCCCAAATACACATAGGTTGATTTAAGATTACTCTATAGGTTCGTTATAAGGGTCTATTTGCCCTCGATAAGAACTATTTTCAGTCGTGTCTGTAGTAGTTTTAAATAAGCCAGTCATTTTTTCTTTAAAAATTTGATCACTTTTTTTCTTTTCGGCTTCTTTTTCGTTATTTATGTTGGGTTTTTCTATAAAGTCTCTAATTTTAATAAAAATTTGTTCATTTATATCTTGGGCAATTAAGCTGGCTTGTTCTCTGGGTATTTTAAGACTTTGAGCAAGTTTGGCTGGAAAGAGATATGGCCTGGTAAAACCAAGCATCACCAGCCCTGTTTCATTACCTAAACTACCTATTTGATCTATATGAAGCTTATATTTTTCTCCTATAGATTGAATACTATCGGCTGTTTCCACTGAGGTAATAGCTTCTCTAAGGGCTTTGGGGAGACTTTCAAAGCGGTCCATTAAATCATCTTGGTCTAAAATATTTTTTATCATAGATTTTTATTGTTTAGTTGATTCATTATAAGGGTCGCTAGTGTCCTGTGAAGGAGGTTGTTCAGTATTTTTTGGGTTAGATTGAGGCTCTTTGGGTAAATTGTCGATAGATTCATCAAGATGGGTCGGTATTTCAGATAAAGGTTTTATTTTAGGTTGTTGTTTAGGGTCTTTGAAATTGGGATCAATTTTAGCTTTTACCCTTTCTCCTATATTTGGATTACTTAGAACATTGTCTGCAATTTCAGATAAAGTTTTTCTATCTATATTTTCAGTGTTAGCAAATATTTTGGCTACATCTTGCTCATTAAACAATTCTTGAACCTGGGTATTTCGTAAAATATCTTTATCCAAGTTAGCTACATCGTTTGATTTTAATTTATCCATATTCTCTTTAAGTCTATTTAGATTGATCTCATTTAATTCATAAGTGGCTTTGTTTTGATTTTCAAATAGTTTATCTATATTTATTTGAGCATCTATAGTAGCTTCTCTTAAAGCTTGTTTTTTTACTCTTTTATCTATTTTTTCTTTTTCTTCATAGAATTTTTGTTCGGTTTCACTTCTACCTTTAATATATTTAGCTTCAAATTCTTTTAAAGTATTTAATCTTTGCTTACTTTCAGGGGTTTGTTGAGTTTCGTTTATATTTTCTGCTTCTTTTGTTATGGCTACCTTATCAGCATCAGACATGGCGTTATATGTTTCTTGTTGAAGTTTGCGGCCAGCTTCTTGTTCTTCAGTTGTTGGATTAGCTTTATCTTTAACAAAAGTTTGGCCAATAGCTTCAAATTTCTCTAACTGTTGAGTAATGGTGAGTTGGTCGCCTTTTTTAACTTCATTACCACTTTTATCAGTATAATCTTTAGACGCTCTTTTTAGGAATTTTTGTAATTGTTTTTCGTATTCTTTGTTAGCGTTTTCTTTCTTTTCACCCTTTAAGTCTTCTCGGAGACCACGCATAACATTAATCATTTTAGTATTACCTTCACTTATAGCGTTAATTTCAATATCAGCTTTATCTCGATCGGATATATCGCCATATTGTTTTTTAGCATCTTCCGTATTTAAGTTTGATAAATATGTGGCTTTTAAGTTAGGATTTTTAAGATTTTTAAGTTGCTCAGATTGCCTTTTTTGTCTTTGGTCTATTCGGTCATTTAAACCTAATTTGGAGCCAAAACCTAAATTGGCCACTTTTTCAGCTGCTGCACCTGCTGCCCACCCCAGTTTAGGGTTATTAGTAGTTCTATTTTTTAACCAGTCTGATTTTTGAATGGCTCTAGCTCCTCTACCAAGTGTGTTTCTACCTGTTGCCCCTGCTATTCCTCCTAGAGCTTGCTTAGAACGTTTAGTGACAAAATCAAAAGATTTATTTCCCATTTGACAACCAACTTTTTGGGCAATAAAAATAGAGCCAAGCATTAAGCCATTTAAAATTAGAAACATAATTATATGGTCAGCTACGTTGTTTGAAGTCCTACCTTCTTGGGTACTGTAAATACCCTGGAAAAGGCCAAAAGTAATGTAGAGTAAAAAGAAAAATAATGGGGCGTATAAAACATCACACTTTAATCTTTTAAGCCAAAGAGAAAAAATTTCAGCTAGGGGTTTAAAGCCATAGCCCAAAAAAGCTAGCGGTGACACTATAATTAAAATTATTAAAGAAACAGCTCTAATAAGTAAAAGTAAACTAGCAGCGAGTAAAGTGAAAATAGTAATAACAAGTAAAATCAACATTCCTGAATTTTTGGCAATTGCAGCTAGGGTCTGTGAACCAATAGTGGTTTGAGTGAAGCCACTTGCTTGAGGTCCGGAACCTTGACCAACAGACCTGCCTTCAAACCAAGATAAGGCATTTCTAAAATAGGCCGATAAGTCTGGAGCATTACCCTCGGTACCTAAAAGGTTATAAAAAGTAACTGCTGTGACATTAGAAGCATCAATAGCAATACGAGTAAAAACAGCACTAAAGTTTATTACTAAAGCAACAATAATAATGTTAACGAGTATTTTTCTGGTATCGACACCAGATAATTGCAAGACCGTGCTAATGGCTAAATATAAAAGAATAAAAATAAAGAAGACATTAGCGATATTTCGAGCGGTAGACCAACCCAAATCAATCACGTTTAATTGTTGCAATAAGCTTTTAAAGTCTATAATTGTAAGTTTAATTATAGTTGAGAATAAAGTGTCTGTTAACCATAAAAGCCAACTCAAAAGCCATATAATAATACCGTAAAAAGCATCTATACCATTTGCAATACAGGCATCTATTTGTAGTCCTTCCCAAATACTGACACAAGTACCTCTGTCCGCAGTTTGGTTTTGAATAGCGTAGGGGTCGCTTTGTAAAAATTGTTGACTTTGGTTTAAATGCTCCTCCCTTTGTCTTCTATTTTCTTCTATCGTTTGATTTATTTGGGTATTTTCTCTTTCTAACTCTTCAATCCTGGTTGTATCCCCCGCTTGTTGGGCAAGTTCAAGTTCTTCTTCATTTAACTCTAGTTGTATTTCGTTTCTGAATCGATTTAATTCTATTTGTTGGTCAATAACAATATTTCTTTCTTCTATTAATCTTCTTATCTCTTTTTCAGCTTCCGATCGGTAATTAAATTGAGGACGCCACCAGGGACCGTTATCTAAATCAGCAATTATGGATTGTTGCTCTTGTATTTCTAGGTTGATTCGTGTTAATTCTTGCTCTCTGTTAGAAATTTGTGAGTCAACCCATATTAACTGGTCTGCTAAAGGTAGGTTTTCTACTGGATTTTGTGAAAAAGTTAAAGTTGGAAAAAATAATATTAAACTTGATGCCACAAATAATAGGCAGTAAAAGATATTAATATAAATTGTTCTATTGGTTTTCATTAATTCAAATTAATTATTTCTTGAGTTTCGTTGCCTGTGTTATTGCGGCAACTAATTTGATACTTTAGTTTTGGTTTTATTGCTAAAGATTTAGAAGCGCTGTTAGGGGTAAATGTGTATTGTCTAAAGACACTAGCTCTAGCCACATCAATTTGGCTAGTGCTTGCATTTATAGCTTCTTGATAAAGTTTGTTGATTAATGTGGCAGGTGAATCACCGGCAACTATAGGAACAGATATTTTGTAGGGCCATAAAAAGATGGTTATATTATCTCCCGGGTTAAGTGAGTTTAATATTTCATCTGTTAAAACTAGTTTATGCGATTGAAAGATGTGGGAGTCTGTGGTTGTTACAGGTAAAAGGTTAACATTTGTATTTTTGCGAAAGGGATTAGAAAATTGTATTGGTAAAGTAATATTTCTAGAACCATTAGTTTCTAGCTCTGATCCTAAACCAGCGGTAAGTATTAGAGGACCTCCTAAAATGTTATTGCTTGAACTTATCCAGTCAGAAGTAGCAACACAAGAGGTGGCTCCTTCAGTGGTCCAAGATATTTCGGCTACATTATTAGTACCACTTCCTATTTCTTGTGGCGTAGGTGTAGAGTGAGAAAGAGAAATTTCAATAGTATTATTTGATTGGCTGTTATTATTTGTGTTATTCCTATTAAATAAGTTACTTAAAAGTTCTAAAATTTGATTAATGGCTCCTCCGGGGTTGCCTCCCCCACCTCCACTCGCAGACGGAGTGTTAGTTCTTGTTTCTTCTAGGGTTGGCCCACCCCCTGGAGAAACATCTCCAGGTTCGGCATTTTTGTATAAATCTAAGCGATAGTTTAAAGCTTCAGCGGCTACGTCTTGAACCTGGCTAGCTGGGGTAACAACTTGCCACCTTCTACAAGCACTGTTGTCTTCCGTACGCTCAACACATTCTCTAACTGGCAAATAACCTTCACCAGCTACTAATTGTTGGTAAAAGTCGGTTTCGGCTCTAACTCTAGCTCTATTTAAAGCTTGAGAGCTTAGTTTAAAAGATGTTTCTGGTGTGTTGGGTTCAAACGGGTTTTTCATAGCAATGAAAGTGTTAAACCAGTTTTGAGAGTCACTAACTTCACCTTGAACAAAACTGTTATACTCTTCTTGGCTGATTGAAGAGTAACCAGCTGGACGGTTTAATTCCCCTATTAATTGACTAGCAGTGATATCTTTAAAGCTGTTTTGAGATTTTTTTAAGTCGTCTAAATAGACTCTGGTAGCTTCAGGCACCACTAACTCATCAACATGGGCAATTGGGTTTTCGACATATAAAGGAGCGTCTGGGCCTTCGCCGGTAGAGTCATAACCTGTTTTAGTAAAGTCTATGATTTCATTTCTGTATTGTTCACTAGCTTCGTTGGCTTGGCGACGTAGATCAACATCTTCAACAAATTCTTTTTGCTCAAAAGCAGTTTGGATTCTTTTTATACTTTTTAAATAAGTACAAATTTCTATGGTTAAGGCTTCTATTCTTTGAGTGGTGGCGTCGATAGAAGCATTTGATTTGTCTATACTTTGAGTAGAAGACAAAAGAGGCCCGCTGGTTTCTTTAACGGGTACAAAAACCCCAATACCAGCAATACCAGTAATGGCTCCTATGCCTGGAATATTACTAACCACTCCCGAAGCTACATTAGAAACAGCATCACCTACAGGGCCCGCTATAACATCTGGAACTCCTGCGTTTGCTAAAACATTACTAGTAATATCACCTGCCGCACCAGTTAAGCCACTTGTTACATTACCAATCACTCCATCAAAAGCACCAGTGACTGGGTTTAAAATATTTTCCGTTAAGTTGGAGGTAATATTGTTTATCGGGGTTGTGATAGCCCCAGTTATAGAATCTGTAATTGGACTGATGACATTACTGACAACACCACTAATAGCATTATTTATAGGGGTGGTAATAGATGACACCACTTGATTTAAGGTACCAGTTAGGGTGCCAGTAACTTCATTTAAAGCTCCAGACAAAGTACCAGTTAAAGTGTTTGTAACTTCATTTATTGCTCCAGTTAAAGCACCTGTAGTTTCGTTAAATACTCCCGTTAGTCCGTCAAAAACGCCATCTAAGCTATCTAAAGTTCCATCGATTAACTCTTCAAATGGACCCGTTAGTTCGTCAAACACTCCCTCTAGGGCTGCATCTATGGTGCCAGTTAATTCTCCTAAGGTGTCATCTAACACTTCATCTAGTTCTCCTTCAATAGAAGCTATTATTTCATCCATAGATTCGTCTAGAGCGCTATTAGCCTCAGCGATAATGTTGTCCATATTATCATTCAATAGGTCTATGGTTTGAGCTGTATATTCATCAATCATAGCATCAGTGACACCACCTATAACTTCTGGAGTAATACGAGTTGAGTCACTTAAATTTGGTGCATCATCATCTTCTCTTTCTATACCAAATAAATCACCTAAAAAGTTGCCCAAATTATTACCTAAGTCTTCAAGACCTGAAGCCAATCCTTCTATTAAAGACGGAGCTAAGGATAAAAGTGATGTGGGATCAAAATTACCTCCATCCGTAATAGATGCAAATTGGTCTATTAACATGTTGGCAATTTGGGGTCCCAGCTCTTGTTCCATGATACCGGGCATTTTGTTTGATATTTGACCTGGTAGCTCGTTTCTTAAAACAGAACTTAAGGCTTCTGGTAAGCCTGTTCGAATAGAGTTTTCAATAGCTGTTGGAAAACTTTCACGAACACTGTCTTTAAAAGCATTTGCAAAGTTATTTTGAATTGAATCTGAGAGTTCATTTTTAAATATGTCTGTCTTTTCTAAGTTGGTTAAAGGCCGTCCTAGGTCAGCGGTAGCTTCTGCTAAAAGACCCTCCATAGAAGCATTAAGGTCGGCTTTTATTCTATCCCCTAGTTTGGTGGGTAGTAGTTCTTTGGTGGCTTTATTTAATTCTTCGGGTAGTTTTTCAACTATTTTTTCTTTAACAGCCTCTGGTAGGGATTCATTTAAGGTGTCACTCATTATTTGATCTAAACCGGTTTGAAGAGCGTTGTTCATGGGTCCTTGAAGAGCGCTACCTTCTGACATGCATTGTTGCATGTCTTGTTGTTGATTTTGTTGAATGTTTTGAGCTTGCTCTCTAGAAGCTTGAACGTTATTTTGAACTCTGTTTTGGCTATATGATGTAGTTTGGTTGCCGTCAGGGTCTGTGTGTGTGACTGTACTAAAGTCACCACCTTCAAATCCTCCTTGAGCTTGGATTTTATTTAAATTAAAAGTAAAAACACTGCCAACAATAAAAATAAAAATAAATAGAGCAGAAATTTTTGTTTTGTTGGTTTCTAAAATCATAATTAAAGATTATAAAAAAGATTAAGGCGCTCACTATCTTTAAAAGTAATTCCCCTGTTTTCTAAATAGATATTTATATTATTGGTGGCCTGAAAAAAACTAGAAGCTGTTACTGGGTAATCTAAAGCGGCTTCTAAGGCTTGTTCTGGGTTTTGGCTTAAGTTTTTCATTTGAGTAAGGAGATTTATTTGGTCTTTAATATTATTTACTAGTCGAAGGTGAACAACTTGAGCTGTGACCGGAATTTCTATTTGAAGAAGTGCTGTTAAAGCTGTTTGATGTAAATTTAAACTGTCGTTTAGGCTTTTAAGTGGTGTTAGGTTGTTGTTTTTTAAAGCATCTAAAACTAAAATAGCTTCGTTAGGGCGTGGTTTTGTGTAAGGGGCCAAGGCTTTTTTAATGTTTTCTGCATATATTTTAACATCAGCTAAAGTTGACTCTTTATTAACATTTAAATTAGCACTAGTATAAGAAGTATTTGGAGCCGAAAGACCTTGATTCTGGTTTTGAGTGTAAGTATTGACCACAATAGATTCTAAAAAACTATTTTGTTTAATAACAGATTCATACTGGGCTAAAATTTCTTTTTCTGCTTGAAGTTTTTCTTCCTCTTCTTTTTTACCTAAAAACCAAAAAAAAGCTATAGCTAAAAGTAAAATAGTTAAAACAAAGATGACCCCCTTTTTTTTCTTCATACTGTAGTTAAATTATAGCTTGTTTTTACCTGCTTGTTTAACTTTGTTAGCTGTATTAAGTGGATAAAAAACAATAATGGAGTGTGATATAATTTAGAGAATGATTTTTCGCTTAAAAAACTTTTTAGCTTTATTTTTATTACTTTTTCTTCTTTTACCATTTAAGGCAGAGGCTGATTTTTACCGGTCTTTAAAATTAGGTGACACAGGTGATG
Organism: Minisyncoccia bacterium; assembly: GCA_041601795.1. GTDB lineage: Bacteria > Patescibacteriota > Minisyncoccia > Phycocordibacterales > XYD1-FULL-46-19 > JAUPUJ01. The sequence goes on along the minus strand of JBFIHK010000005.1, from coordinate 23,203 downwards.
ATGTTGTTGTCTTGCAGCAGATTTTAAATCGCGATCCTGAAACAAAAGTAGCCGATAGTGGTCCTGGGTCAGCTGGTAATGAAACTTCTTATTTTGGTGAACTCACTAGGCAAGCAGTTATAAAGTTGCAAAATAAATATCAAGCAGAAATTTTAACTCCAGTCGGACTAAATGTGGGTACTGGCTATGTAGGGCCATCGACTTTAGCTCAACTAAGTAAGTTTGTTATTGGTCGGCCGGCTAGTTTACCTGTAGGAGAAGTAAACCCTAATTCTATTTCAGGTATGAATATTCCTCCCCTACCACCTTTATTGGAATTAAAGAAAACTTCTGAGTCAAATCAGTCAAATTCAACTTATTCTGAGGCAAATAAAACAGCCAATAGTTTAGCTGGAGTGTCTGAACCTAAAATGTCAACTCTGACTAAAATTAGTTCTATTTCCCCTACTTCTGGTCGACCGGGTACTAGAATAACTATTAAAGGCGCTGGTTTTTCTAAAGAAAATAATGATGTTTTTGCTGGGTTTAATTTTATTAAAAATGTTAAATCAGCTGATGGGGAAACTATAGTAGTAGAAGTGCAAGATCCTTTTTTTGATAGTGAATATGCAAACGGTTTGTCAGGGCGGGATTTTTCAGTACCAGTTGGTATTTATGTTAAAAACATTACTGGAGTTAGTAATTATAAAATGTTTACTTTAGAATATTAAAATGAATATTATGAGCTTCAAATTAAGATTAAAGTGTCATGAATTAGGCTTAATTTTTAGCTTAGTCTTAGGTTTAATGTTAATTCCAATGACAGTTAATGCTGGACCAGGGCTTCCTTTTGGAGGGCAGGTTTTGTATGTGGTGCCTTGTGCTTGTAGTGCTAATTTTTTGATAGTTAATAGGCCAATAGGTTTAAGTTCTTCGGCTCCCTATTTAATATTTGGCCCTGGTAGTATTCCTTATTCATTTTTCAGTCATTTTATTCCTGGGTCTTATATTATGGGCACTTACACTCATGTTGAACCTTGTGTGGTTTGGGTGGGTGTTTGTGTTCCTTATCCACCAGCCCCAGCTGGATTTAAAATTTTTATGATCGGTTCGTCTTTGCCTGGGGTTTAATTTAAAATGGTTTTTGCTACAGCGTTCCACTTATCTAAACTTAAATCCTCGGCTCTAGCTAGAGGATTTATTTTATTTTGTGTTAAAATCCCTTCTGTTATTTCAAGGTTTGATTTAAGTAGTTTTCTCTTACTTTTAAAACCTTTTTTAATTAAATTAAAAAAGTCGACCTCGTTAATTTTATTGTGAATAAAAAAATCTTTAGAAATTTTATCTATAAGTAGTATAGCTGAATCTACTTTTGGGGGTGGGTTAAAAGAACCCTTTTTAACAGTAGCTATATAATGGGGTTGGCCATATACTTTCACACTTAAAGATAAAATGCTTTCTTTAAGAGGTTTTTTAAGGGTGTTGTGACCGGTTATTCTATCTGCAACCTCTTTTTGAACAAGTAGAACCATTAAGCTTGGTTGAGAGGTGGTGCTTAAAAATTTTTTAAAAATCTGACCAGTAATATAGTAAGGAATATTAGCTATGAGTTTATAGGAATTATTTTTAATTAAAGTTTTTATATCTAAGTTTAAAATATCGTCTTCTATAAGCGTTAGTTGGCCGGTTTTAATAAAAGAATTAAATTCATCTGCTAGGGCAGATATGAGGCGAGAGTCTTTTTCAACCGCTATCACTTGGGCTCCTTGATTTAATAATTTTTGGGTTAAAACCCCCAAACCAGGTCCAATTTCTAACACGACATCAGATTTTGATATTTTGCCTGCTTGTATAATTTTATCTAGGGCGCCGACTGAGGTGAGCCAGTTTTGACCAAGTGATTTTTTGGGGTTGATTAGCATAATTTTATGCTTTACTATACCACAAATTATCTAAGTCTGCAATCTAAAAATCAAGTAAATATTTATATCCTGTATCAGGGGCTGGAGCATCTGCTTTTAGTAGTTCTTGAGGGATATCATTTAAAAATTCTGACGGGCTATTTATTTGTTCTTTACCAAAAATGGTTCTAATTTGAGCATAAGTTAAAAACAATTCTTTTCTGGCTCTAGTGATAGCCACATAAAAAAGTCGGCGTTCTTCCTCGTCATCACGACCGGTGTCGCCAAAATTTAAGGCTTCGTGAGGAAATAAGCCTTGTTCTAAGCCAGAAACAAAAACTGTGTCAAATTCTAAACCTTTAGAGGCATGAACGGTCATTAATTTTACGCCACCTGTTTTATCTTTTAAATTGTCTTGATCGGCCACCAAAGAGGCTTCTTCGATTAAAGCCATAATACCCTCTTCACCGGTTAGATGGTCGTATTTTTGAGCTAGGGTAACCAATTCTTGTAAGTTTTCTAATCTTTCCAAACCTTCTTCTTTTTGTTTTCTAAAATCGGTTTCTAAGTCCGATTCTTTTAAACTCAAGCGAATAATGTCTGAAGTTTTATGATTAGGGATGATGTTTTTAATATTGGTAATTTTTTGGTAAAAATTATTAACTTTAGCTAAAGTGCTAGCATTTAAAGAGTTTTTTTGCCCTAAAGCTAGTTTAGCCACAGTGGCTTTGCCTATGCCTCTTTTGGGGGTATTAATAATACGGGCTAAGCTGTCAAAATCTTTATCATTTAAAGCTGTTTTGATATAAGCTAATAAATCTTTAATTTCTTTGCGGTCAAAAAATTTCACCCCTAAAACTTGATAAGGTAAATTGTTGCGCAGGAAAGACTCTTCTAGTGCTCTTGATTGAAAGTTGGCTCGGTATAAAACAGCTATGTTTTCTGCTGGTACCCCTTTGGTCATTTGATCTATTACACTACTTGAAATAAATCTAGCCTCATCACTAGCGTCTATGGCGCAGTACAGGGTTATTTTTTCTCCACCTTTGTTTTGGGTGAACAGATTTTTAACTTTACGATTAATATTTTTTTCAATAACAGTGTTAGCAGCTTGTAAAATAATATCAGTAGAGCGATAGTTTTGTTCTAAAATAACAGTTTTTACTTGAGGAAAATCTTCTTCGAAAGTGAAGATGTTAGTAAAATCAGCCCCTCGCCAACTGTAAATAGATTGATCAATGTCACCGACCACGCAAATATTTTTGCTATCTCCGGAGAGGAGTTTAATCATAGAATATTGAACTGGGTTGGTGTCTTGGTACTCGTCGACATGAATATAAGGCCATCTTTTTTGATAGGAGTTTCTTACGGGTTCATTTTGACGGAGTAATTTTACTGTTTCTACTAATAAATCGTCGAAGTCAAAAGCATTGCTGTCGATTAAAATTTGATTATATTTTTTCCAAATTAAAGTCACTGTTTCTTCAAAAAAACCATCTGCTTTAGCGATAAAACTGTCAACAGAGTGACCCTCCCCTTTAGCTTTAGAGATGCGGTTTAGAATTTTTTTAGGTTCAAATTGATCTTTACTTACACCAGCTTGTTGCATAGCCCGTTTGATTTTAGTTAGAGCTTCATCGTGGTCTAAAATAGAAAAAAAACGAGTTCGACCTACCTCCCGGCTGTGGGCTCGGAGAATGTGAACCCCCAAGGCATGAAAGGTGCTCATGAATGGTTTGGTATTTTCACCAGTGCGAGCGCTTATTTCTGGGGCTTCATTTATAAGGAGGTTATTTAAGCGTTCAGTCATTTCACGAGCTGCTTTATTGGTAAAGGTAACTGCTAGTATATTGTCGGGTTTGATGCCACTTTTTATCAAATGTAGAATCCTATAAATTAATAGTTTGGTTTTGCCGGTTCCCGCTCCGGCTATAATAAGCAAGGGGCCGTCTTTTTGGGTAACAGCTTCTTGTTGTTTGTCGTTTAAGTCGGCCAGATATTTCACGGAGTTACTATAACATATTGGTCTTTTTGGGAGAACTATTTTTTAGTTTTAAATTGATTAATGTATAATATAAACATATTAAATTGACTTATTTTTTATGGTAGAAAAATTAAATTTAGAAGTAGAAAAAGAATTAACAGACATTGGTCAAAAAATAGAGGCCGAGCGCAACAGGCTGGAAGCTGAAAACAATATTATAGATGATGAAAGTTTAATTGGGCAGGTAGTACGAGATGATTTAAAGGTTAAAAATAATAATCAATTATTAAATCAAACTAATGATGATAAAGCTTCTTATGTTGATACTTTAGAACAAGCAAATTTAGAAGCTGTTCAAGTTAAAATAGATTATTTATTTGATAAGGGTTTAAAAAAAGGAGTTGAATCAGCTCGAGCTGACCTATCTCCCCTAGAGTTGGATGCTTTTCATGACTTACTAGTGGGGCGCTTATATGATGAATTAAAAAATCGAGGGTTAGTTAAATAGTTCTACTTATGTCTTTTTATATTTATTTAATTATTATTGCTGTTTTGGCCGCTGTTTTATTGTTGGTTTTACTAACAAAACGGCATGTAGTTAAAAATTTGAATTTGGTGACACTGCTAGTATCTTTACCTCAAAAAGAAAGTACCGATGATATGGCTTTTTTGCGTGATATTGCTTTATCAGAACAGTTACTAAGCGCCTTGTCGGCTATTCCTGAACCGATTACTTTAGAAATGGCGGTTCATTCTAGTGGAGAACAAATTTATTTTTATTTAGCTGTTCCTAGATCTCATAAGGAGTTTGCCTCACGTCAAATTCAAGGTTTTTTTCCAGAGGCCAATATTAAACAGTCGACCGACTACACTATTTTTGCTGATAACCCTTTTAATGCTGGAGTTTATTTAAAAACAGACCAGCCGGATATGGTCCCTATTAGAACTTATAAAGAATCTGAAGCTGATTCTTTTTCAGCTTTAGTTAGTACTTTTTCTAGATTGCACACAGAAGGTGAAGGAGCTAGTTTGCAGTTGGTTTTGAGGCCGGCTAAGCCAAATTTTTTAGCTAAAACTAAATCTATTATTAATAAATTAAAACAAGGTGAAAAATGGAAAAGTTTAACCGGGGGTAATAATAGTTTAGATGTGGCTTCTGATTTAGTCACCTCTTTTATTGGTGAGAAAAAAGAAGTGGCAAGAGATAATTTACCCAAAGAAATAGACGATGATAAAGTTACAGCTTTAGAGAAAAAAATTTCTAAACCTTTATTTGAAGCCAATATTAGAATCGTAGCGGCTGCTGACTCAACTCAAAAAGCCGAAGACATTATTTTAAGCGCTTCTGGTGCTTTTGCTCAATTTTCTGCACCTAATAGAAATAGTTTTAAAGTTATTACTCCGAAAAAAAATAAGAAATTAATTGCCGAATATATTTTTAGAGATTTTAATCAAGGAGCGAGTATTGTTTTAAACACAGAAGAATTGGCTAGTATTTTTCATTTACCTACTACGTCAACGAATGTGCCTAGGATAAAATGGCAAAAAACCAAAGACGCTCCCCCACCTCAAGATTTACCTACGACTGGAACTTTAATTGGGGAAAGTGTTTTTAGGGGTGATGTCAGGCCTATATTTTTAACTGCCGATGATAGGCGTCGTCATTTTTATATCATCGGGCAAACTGGAACCGGTAAGTCTTATTTTATGCTTAACAAAATAGTTCAAGACATGAAACATGGCGAAGGGGTGTGTGTTGTCGATCCTCATGGAGAGTTGGTAGATGATGTTTTAGAGCGAGTTCCTTCAAATAGAGTAGAAGATGTAATTGTTTTTAATTCTGGGGATGTTATGAGGCCATTAGGATTAAATATGTTGGAATATGACCTTACTCGGCCCGAAGAAAAGACTTTTATTGTGAATGAAATTCAGTCTATTTTTAACCGGTTGTTTTCTGAAGAATCAATGGGCCCTATTTTTGAGCAATATATGAGAAACGCTTTACTGCTTTTAATGGAAGACGCTAAATACGAACCGGCAACCTTAATGGAAGTGCCAAGAATATTTACTGATGAAGCTTTTAGGGAAAAAAAATTGGCTCGTATAACGAACCCAGCTGTGATTGATTTTTGGCAAAAAGAAGCTAATAAAACTACTGGTGAACAAGGTTTGGCTAATATTGCACCTTATATTACTTCTAAATTTGGTAATTTTATTGCCAATGATTATATGCGACCGATTATTGGCCAGACCACCTCTTCTTTTAATTTTAGGGAAGTGATGGATACTAGAAAAATATTATTGGTTAATTTGGCTAAAGGTAAAATTGGCGATATTAACTCTGGCTTATTGGGAATGATAATTACAGGCCGACTATTGCTTGCAGCCCTAGCTCGGGCAGATATGAAAACCGAAGATCGGCCAGATTTTTATCTTTATATTGATGAGTTTCAAAATTTTACCACTGACTCTATTTCAGTTATTTTGTCTGAAGCTCGTAAGTATAGATTAAATTTAATTTTAGCTCATCAATATATTTCTCAATTAACAGACACCATTAGGGAGTCAGTGTTTGGTAATGTTGGGTCAATGGCTGCTTTTAGAGTTGGGACTACTGATACAGAAACATTGTTAAAACAATACAGCCCGGTGTTTGATGCTAACGATTTGGTTAATATAGAAAATAAACATGCTCACACTAAACTTTTGTTAAATGGTGAACCAGCCAAACCTTTTTCTTTGAGGACAACCCAGGTGGCAGGCGGAGCTTTTGATTTAAAAGATGAATTAAAAGAATTGTCGCGTTTAACTTATGGCCGAGATATAGCAGAAGTGGAACAAGACATTTTACGCCGATTAAGACAGTAGAAAGTTAAGCTTTTTTATTGACGATATTTCATCTATATCCCTTGAATTTAGGTATAACAGGGGCAAATAGTTTTTATACACAGTTTTTGGTTAAACCCTTGCTTTTGGAGGTATTTGAGGTAGAATTTATCAATACATTTAGGAAGACTTCTAGGCTCGTGACTGAACGGAAATTATCATTAAATTTAGGCTTATTTTAAAAAACTCACAAGAATCTGGGAATCCCCCACTGGAATCTCAGAGGTCCATAATAAACAAATTTAAGGTTAAAAAGCCTTTTATGTTGGTGATGGCTGTAATAGTGATGTTTGTGGTGTTTAAGACTTCACACGCTGGTTTTTCTTATTTTTCTACTTCTGATGAAGTGGTGCCGGTTAATAATTCCCAAAATTTAGCCCTTTTAGAGCAAAAACCAAATTTAAATAATACCCCTTCTCCTACTATGGGCTCCATTGTTGATAATAGTGTTTTGGCGTCTAATTTAAGTTTATCTGGAGTAGGTGGAGCTGAACCTTTTATTCCAACTAGTGATGAAATTAGTATTTATGTTGTTCAAGAAGGAGATACCTTGTCTCAAATTGGACAAATGTTTGGTGTCTCTGTCGATACTATTAAATGGGCCAACGATATTACAGATCATCCTAAAATTGGAGACATTTTAGTTATTTTGCCTGTTTCTGGTGTGCGTCATATAGTAGAAAAAGGAGACACTTTAGATACTATTGCTAAAAAATACAATAGTAAAGCCAGTGATATTGCTAAGTTTAATGGTTTGAGTGGAGCCGAAGCTAAGCTTGCTTTAGGTGTAGAGGTAATAGTACCAAATGGTGAAATAGAAAGTATTACTACCCCAGATAAAACTCCAGTTAAGAATTCTGGGGCGAATATTGTGGCCACCCCAGTTAAAAACCTGCCTAAGCATTCAGGTTATTACATTAGACCAGTGGTAGGTGGAGTGAGGACTCAAGGTATTCATGGTAATAATGCTGTTGATTTGGCTCATACTTTAGGAGTACCGATTTATGCTTCAGCTGGGGGTTCTGTTATTGTAGCTAAGACTGGTGGTTGGAATGGGGGTTATGGTAACTATATTGTTATTTCACATAGTAATGGCAGTCAGACTTTGTATGCTCATTTAAATAGTGTTTCTGTGTCGGTGGGGCAAACTGTTGGTCAGGGTGAAGTTATTGGAGCCTTGGGTTCTAGTGGTAATTCTACTGGTCCTCACGTTCATTTTGAAATTAGAGGGGCTCAAAATCCATTTTAGCGATCTAGATAATATTTCAAAAAGTCGATTAAAAATCCCATCGCTTTGGTGGGATTTTTTAATTGTCTTATGTTAAAGTTATTGTTAATGGCGATATTGAATAGAAAAAGAAGTTTTAACGTCTATTTAAATTGTCCTTCTAATTAAATAATTTATTTTTAAAAAAATGATATCGTTATTAAAAAAATTAAAGTTTATAAAAAGCGAAAAAGATCTACCTCAAGTTAATGTGCCAGAAAAGGAGTTGGCAGTTAAGGCTATGACAGTAGAAGAAATGGATTTAGAAATCCAGAATAGAATAAAAAAAATTCAAAAAGAATTTAAAGATGGTTTTGATTTAATAAAAAAATATCCTCAGTCTGTTACCTTTTTTGGTTCGGCCAGATTGTCTGAAGATGATCCTTATTATAAGCAAGCTAGAAGTTTAGCTAGTCGCTTATCAAAAGAAGGCTATACAGTTATTACAGGTGGTGGCCCAGGAATAATGGAAGCTGCTAATAGAGGGTCAATAGAAGCTGGAGGTCCATCTTTAGGTTTAAATATTAAGCTACCTTTTGAACAAATATTAAATCCTTATGTTGATGAGTTTGTAAATTTCAATTATTTTTTTGCTCGTAAGGTATGTATGACCTTTTCTTCTGAGGCTTATATTTATTTTCCTGGCGGTTTTGGAACTTTAGATGAGTTTTTTGAAGTTTTAACTTTAATTCAAACAAAAAAAATAGAGCGCCGGCCAATAATTTTAGTGGGGGTAGATTTTTGGAAACCGTTTTTAACTTGGATAGACGAGTCTCTTAGGATTAAGTTTAAAACCGTTGACCCGTATGACACTTCTTTATATGAACTTTTAGATAATGAAGATATAATTGTTGATTTAATTAAACAAGTGCCAGTTAAGTTAAATTAATTTTTCTCGCCTTTTATTTTCTAGTAACCTAGGTTTCGGTGACAGAGATGAAAGATTCATTCTCCCCTATTGGATAAGTTTAGAACTTCAAGCTGGAAACAAATTAAGATCTATTTTTAGATCTATATTGCAGAGCCTCTAATATGTGTCCGGCTTCTATATTTTGTTTGCTGTCTAAGTCGGCTATAGTTCGAGCTAGTTTAATCACTCGGTGATAGGCTCTGGCCGATAGACCTAGTTGCCCTGCCGCTTTATTTAAAATATCTTGAAGGTCTTTAGTTAAAGGGGCAAATTGAAGTAATTCTTTCGGGTTCATTTCCGCGTTAGTTTTAATGGGGTGATTTTTAAAACGTTCAGATTGAATATTTCTGGCTGAAATAACTTTTTCTTTGACTATACTGGATGTTTCTTGAGCTTTATTTTTTATTAATAATAGCTCGTGCTTAACTTCAGGTACTTCTGTCCAAATATCTATTCTGTCTATAATGGGGCCTGATATTTTTTTATGATAACGAATTTGTTCAACCGGGCTACAGGTGCAATTTTTATGTTTAGAATTTTTGTACCCACAAGGACAAGGGTTCATGGCAGTAACTAAAATAAAGTTAGCTGGAAATTTATAAACTCCTTTTGATCTGGCGATGATAATACTTTTTTCTTCTAGGGGTTGCCGGAGGGATTCTATTACTCGTCTATCAAATTCTGGAAATTCATCTAAAAATAAAACCCCTTTATGAGCTAAGGACACCTCCCCTGGTTTCGGGTCGTTGCCACCACCAATGAGTGAAACATAACTGCTAGTATGATGAGGAGACCGGAAAGGCCGATGTGTAACTAATTTTCTGTCTATTATTCCGGCCGCCGAATGAATACCGCTAGTCTCTATGATCTCATCAAAAGATAGTGGGGGCAGAATACCATTAAAAGCTTTGGCTAACATTGATTTACCAACTCCCGGAGTACCAGTCATGGCAATATTGTGGCCACCTGCAGCCGCTATAATTAAAGCTCTCTTTATTTCTTCTTGGCCTTTGACATCAGAGAAATCAACTTCAAAATTTTGCTGAGTGGTGTTTATTTTTGTCTCTTGGATTGGAGTTAAAAAAATACGATTAGCGTTAGTTGTATCTTTTTTAGGTTTAGTGTCTAAGTGATTGATTAATGATTTTAAATTTTTCAGGCCAAAGATTTTAATATTTTTTATTAAACCAGCTTCCCTAGTATTTTCTTCTGGAACATATATTTCTTCAAAACCTAATTCTTTGGCCATTTTGGTTAACAATAGAACCCCATTCACTTTTTTAATACTACCGTCTAAAGATAGTTCGCCTAAAAACACTTTATTTTTTTCATTAAAAGTTAAATCTTTATTGGCTTTTAAGTAGGACAAAGTTAAGGCGACGTCAAAATGGCTGCCCGATTTTTGTAAGTTGGCTGGGGCCAGTGCCATAGTGATTTTTCTATTGCCTCTAATTGGGGGTTTAAAGCCAGAGTTTTTTATAGCTGCGTTGATTCTTCCTCGAGCTTCTTCGGTGGCTTTATCTGGTAGGCCAATCATGTTGAAAGAATGCAGACCTTTAGAAATGTCGGTTTCAACGCAAACCAGCTCAGGAGAGAGTCCCCTGAGCTGTGCACTGTATGTTTTAGCAAACATATTTTTAATTAAATTATTCTTCTAGATGAGCCTTGCAGGTGGTGGCAGCTGGGTTGGCTTCCAATCTGTCTTCTTCTATGTTTTGCTTACAGACTCGACATTTGCCATAAGTATTTTTATTTATATTTTCTAGAGCTTGATTGACTTCCATTAATCTAGTTTCAAGATTGCCTGTGGCAGATTGTCTTTCGCTTAAGTCTTCTAGGCGGTCAGCTATTTCATCTCTGGTTTCAACATCTAAATCTTTATCGGCTGGAACTGCTTCCCAGTCAGTTTTATTTTGATGAATTTTTTGGGTTGAAATATGGCCCAAGTCTGATTCTAGTTGGTCCTTTTCAGTTATTAATTTTTGTTTAAAGTGGTCTATATTAAGCATAATATTTATTATATCACTAGGGGTAAACTTTTCAATTTTTTCTATAGGCATTTAAAATGGCATTAAACGAAGCTTCATTTGGGGCAAAAATTAGCAACTCTTTATTTAAGAAGGCGTAAAGCATTATCAGTTTACCTTCTTCTGTGTAGGCTCCTCTGGTGTCGACGTTGTTGATAATAGTGTCTGTAAAATCAGTTTGTTGTAAATAGGTTACAGTTTCAGGATTTAAAAAATTTTCATATAGCGCTTTTGTAATTTCATTTTCATTTTTTAATAAAGTGTCATAAGTATGTTCAAAGCTTCTGGTGGTAAAAACATATATTAAATTAGTGTCAGTTTGAGGCGAATTTAAAGTGGCCACCATAAAATCAGGTTGTAGGAAATGGATAAAATTAGCTGGCAAGTCTAAATTTAAAGCTGTTAAAAAATCTAGTGTATTTAAGCGTTCTTTAAGTTCATTATTTTCTTCGGTCTTTGTAATAGTAAAATATATTTGAGTCAAAGCCCTACTTGCCATACTCGGCCTTAAAAAACTTTTTATTTCATTGGTGATATTTTGAGGGGTTTTATTATTAATTTCTATTTCAATATTTGATTGAACCGGTATTAAGGCGGGCACCTGTTTAACTTCTACTCCAGTTTGGACACTTGTTACTTTTTGGCTTACTAAATATAAGAGCCCAATTGAAGTGGCTATTAAAATAATAATGAAAAAAATTGCTAATATTTTTATTCCAGATTTTTTAATTGTTTTAGAGTCAATGTCTTTGTTATTCGTTAAATTAACAGTTGGGCCCGATTCATTTATTGTATCTAGTGGAATAGTTTTAAGTGGTGATAGAGTGATTTTTTTTTCTTTAATATCTTTTATTTGTAGTTCAGCTTCTCGTGCCTTTTTACGTTCTGATTCTATTTTATTTATTTCTTCCAATCTTTTAGCTTCTGTTTGTTTTTTTAATTTGTGAGCTTGTTCTTTTTCTAATTGTTCTCTTTTTCTTTTAATTTCCAGTACATTTTCAGTGTATTTTTTTTGAGCCTTTAAGCTAGCTTCTAATTGTTCTCGTTGTTTTTTTTGAGCTTCACTTTCCATAGCTTTTCTTGCCTCCGCCCTTTTTTGAGCTAGGTCCTCGTTTGTAACCGGGGAGCTTTCTATGTCTTCTGAGTTTACTTGGGTTAAGTTGCCTGAATCTTTCATCATTGCCAGGCGAGCTTTTTCTCTTTGTTGTTTAATGTCATTAGTGTCCATAAAGTATAGTATTTATATTTTACTCTAAATTGGATTTAAATATAAGTTAATTTGTGTATTAAATGTTTAGTAAATAAAAAACACTTCAATGATTGAAGTGTTTTTTTATTTAACTATTTTTAAATTTCTTTAAGATTTTTGTCTGGTTTTAAAAATTTAGTTTATTTTAACCATGGAAATTTTTTACGGGCTTCAGCTTTTTGATCGTCTGTCACTGCAGTCGTATTTTCTATATCGGTTTTGAAAGTTCTCATTTTAGGTACGTTTACTCCTTCTAAGTTTTCTGTCGGTGTCGCCTCCGGATCTTTAGGTTCTATTTCTGGTGTTTCATTTATCTTGTGGTTTTCTTTGGTTGCCACTTGCTCAGGATTTTGGTTTAAATTAATATTTTCTTTTTCATTAGTGGGAATATTTTCAGTATAAAGATCTTGCTGGGGTTTTTCTGTTTGGGGGCTACTTGTGGTGTTTAGTAAGTCGTTGATTAATTTTTGTTTTTCTCCACCCACTTCTTTAGCTTTTTGGTTGTGGCTTTTCGTTTCGTTTTTAGCTTCATTGGCTTTAGCTTTTTGGCGGGCAGAATTTAATATGGTTTCTCGGTCGATGGCTGGGGTTTTTTCTGGAGTGTTTTTAGCTTCTGCTTCTTTTGGAGTGGTTTTATTTTCTTCGGTTTTTAATTTATCCATTGCTTGCTGACGACGCATTTCCATATCAGCTCTTTCTTTTTGTTCGGCCTCTAAATTTTTCAGCTCACGACTTCTGTCTTTTAAATCTTTTTGAGCTACTGTTTCTTCGGAGTCTTTTGGAGTCTGCATAGTAGCCCTGGTTTCTGGTTTAGGGGTTTCTATTATTGGTTCTTTTTCTTGGGCGAGTTTTTCGGCCATTTCTTTTTTGATTTTTTGTTCCGCTTCTTTTTTTTCTTGTTCCCGCCTAAGTTCTTCTTCTTTGATTTCCGCTTCTTTAACTTCTTTACTTTCCGCTTCTTTTCTTAATTTTATTTGCTCCTCGACTATTTCAAGCTCATATTCTAGGTTGTCTATTTTTTGTTTAATGGCATATTCTCTGTCTAAAAGTTTTTGATATTCAGCTGTATTTTTTTTAAGCTCTGAATCTATATTTAATATTTTATCTTCTAGAAGCCATTTTTCTTTTTCTATCTCTTTTCTTTTATCTTGAATGGCCCAGCGTTTTTTTTCTATTTCTTGACGTTCTTTGGTGTCGCTAGTGGTGTGTTCTAGTCCCTCTAATTTATCTTCTTCTAATTCTATTCTTTCCTCCTCTTCTTTAATGGGGGCTAAAATTTTTTTGAATTCATTTTGTTTATTATCAAGTACCACCCAGTTTATTTCATAGCGTTCTTTGTCTTTGTTTATAACGGCTAGCTCGCTTTCTAATTTTTCTTTTTCTGTTTCTACTTTATCTTCTATTTCATAACGTTCTCTTTTTAAAGTTCTTTCAGGACCTTCCATGGCTAGACGAGCTTTCTCGAGACTATTTTTTAAACTATCTTTTGTTAAGACTTCTGAGTTAGTTTCCTCTGTTTGTTTTTCATTAATTTTGTTTTGAGGTGAAACTAATGAAATGTTGTCATGACTTGTTTTAGAGGTAACCGGAGAGGTAGGGTTATCGCTTGAGATATTTGTTTTTTGTTGGGGGTTATTATCCATAGTCCTTTTATTATAAAGACAATACGAATTAGATTCTAGTTCAAATTAGATTTTAATGTGAATTAAATTTTTAAGACTTTTTTGGGGTTGCGAAAAAGTCGGGGTCTCTTTTTTTGATCGACAAACTCAATCTGTCTCTAGAATCTATATCTTTTATTTCTACTGGTACGGTGTCACCTATTTTTAAATAGTCGCTTATTACTTCAATTCTAAAAGGGGCCATTTCTGATACATGAACTAAACCTTCTGTACCAGGGCCAATTTTAACGAAAGCTCCAAAGTCTGTGACTTTAGTAACAGTGCCAGTAAACTGCTCCCCTATTTTATATTCATGAGTCATAGCTAAAATAATTTTTTTGGCTGTAGCCACCGCTTCTTTATTGCCTGCAATAAAAATGGAACCATCATCCTCGATGTTTATTTCAGCCCCACTGTCTTCTGTAATCTTCTGAATGGTTTTGCCACCTGAACCAATCACGTTACCAATTTGGTCGGGTAAAATTTTTATAGTTTCGATAAAAGGAGCGCTGGCTTTCACTTCTGGAGCTGGTGCTGGAATAGCTTTTAATATTTTGTCTATAATTTTAAGTCTGGTAGTTTTAGCTTGAGCCAAAGCTTCTTTTAAAATTTTAGGCGAAATACCATCAACCTTAATGTCGAGTTGAATACCGGTAACGCCTTCTGTGGTGCCGGCAACTTTAAAATCCATGTCGCCATAATGATCTTCTGGGCCTTGAATGTCGGTTAAGATTATATAATTATTTTCATCCTCGTACATTAAGCCCATAGCAATACCAGCTACTGGTCGTTTGATCGGTACTCCGCCTTCCATTAAAGCTAGACTACTGGCACAAACAGAACCCATGGAAGTTGAACCGTTGGAGGCCATAGCTTCTGACACTAAACGAATAGTGTAAGGAAAGGTTACACGATCAGGCAAAACAGCTTCTAAAGATTTTTCGGCTAAGGTACCGTGACCAATAGCTCGACGATTAAGACCACCCAAGCGTCCTGTTTCCCCAACTGAAAAGGGTGGAAAATTGTAGTGATGCATAAAATGTTTAGCGCCCGATATTTCCATCCCTTCTATTAACAAGGAATCTTTCGGACCAGCCAGAGTTAGAATAGATAAAATGTGAGTACCGCCACGAAAGAAAATTCCACTGCCATGAATAACTTCGGTTAACCCTCCAGCTTGGCAAAAAATGGGTCGAAGTTCGTCTACTGTTCGTCCGTCGGCTCGCTTTTTATTTTTAATTCCTTCTACGTGTAACTCTTCATCTATTTTGTCTTCTAAATATAAAAGGCCAGTAGAAATTTCGTCGGCTTTATTAGAGTTTAATATGTCTTGCCATTCTTTAGTGATGGCTTTAATTTTGTTTTTATTGGGTTCGCCAGAAAAAACATGATTTGATAATTTGGGGGCAATTAAATCTGTGAAAAGTTTTTTTACTTCTTCACTGGGGCTAGCTATATTGACTTCTGTTTTCGGTTTACCAATATCGGCAATAATGTTTTTTTGCCAATTTTCTAATTTAGTTATTTCGGCGACCGCTAAATCATAAGATAGATCTAATTTATTTTCTGTTATTTCCATTGCCCTGGCTTCAATCATATTTATTTTTCCACCTTTACCACAAATTAAAGTATCTAAAATTAAATCATCACTAGTTTTGTTGCTGGGGTTAATAATAAATTCATCCGGGTTATCTTTTATTAGACCTAAACGAACTCCACTTACTGGTCCTGCCCAAGGAATGTCAGAAGTTGCTAGAGCCAGCGAGGCTCCAATGATAGCGGGCACTGAAGGGTCATTTTTTTCATCGCTAGATAAGACAGTGGCTACCACTTGAACTTCGCGACGCATTTTTTGATTAAAAAGTGGTCTAATAGTCCTGTCTATTATGCGACCAGTTAATATGGCTTCATCTGAAGGTTTTCCTTCTCTTTTATTAAAACGACCACCTAAAATTTTACCAACAGCGTAAAATTTTTCTTCATAATCAACCGTTAAGGGAAACCAGTCTTGGCCCTCTCTTTCGTTTTCACCCATAACAGCTGTGACTAAAACCACCGTGTTTCCTAAGCGAATTATTACTGCTCCGTTTGCTTGGTCGGCTAAATTAGAAAAAGTGGCACTTAGTTTTTCATTACCTAAAGTTGTTTCATATATTTTTTCTTGCATATTTTGTAGGATGTTAATGATAGTGGTTTAAAATTAACATAAATATAAAATATATTAAACTTGGCTTTCTTGTGTTTGATATTTAAAATTGTTCAGGTAAAATATTTTATATTATGGTTAAATTTGAAAATACCCCTAACTTTTCCAGCAAAGAAAACGCTCCTCAATCTGAGGTTGCTAAATATTGGGCAAGATTTGATTTTCCTTTTAAACCACCTAAACCTGGTAGTCCAGTGGAAGCTAGATTAGAACAAGCTTGTAATGATTATGCAAAATTTATTTTAGATCCTAATAGAAGTGGAGCTGTGGGAAGTGAAGGCAAAAGAAGGCTTCTTCATGATCAATTGGCTATTATGACAGTTGGTAAAAATAGAGTTGATTTAGACAGCAAGACCGCCGAAGAAATCGCAGACTTTGCTTGTTTGGTGGCTACAGATATGAAGGCCGATGAAGCTTTTCAAGATTTTAACAAACATCGTTCTGCCTCTGATTTTTAAAATAAAAAAGTTTAAGCCCCTCACACAAATTGTGTGAGGGGCTTTAGGTTTTAAAGGATTGGTTTTAAAGTAGAGGCGTTAAATCTTTTTTCGCCTACCTCGACTTCATGACAGAAAGTGTCGTGTCCACCCTCCTTGTTCCAGAAGATAAGTTCAGCCCCGGCTTCTTTTAGGGCTATTATTTCCTCTTCTGACACTGGGTAGATTTCCCTACCCTCTTCCCAATCTCTTGTAATTTGGTTGATCAGATTTTGCAAAATCTCCTCTTCTTTTTGGGGTGACATAAACAAACTCCTCTATTTAATGTACGCAGCCGTTTGAAAACATACATTAAAAATACAATTTAGTCAAATAAAAATACACTTAAAAATTAAGTGTATTTTTATTTGCTCTGACCACTAGATTTGTTTTTGAGTAAGTATTTTTTTAAACCTTTTTGGTGTCAGTTTTTTTAGGGCTCTTTTTTCGCCCTCGACCATTGCCAGAAGTGATGAGATATTTTTTATAGTTTTCGTCTAGGTCTATAAAGTCATCCGCCACTTCTTTTAAGCGAGAGCTAGAACTTTTACCAAACGATACCACTTCGACTTGGCAACCCATGTTGGTTTGCAGGTATTCAACTAAAGGGATAAAGTCGCCATCACCAGAGGCAATAATAACAGCGTCTAATTTTGGGGCCATGGAAATAGCGTCAACAGCAAGTCCGACATCCCAATCAGCTTTTTTAGCTCCACCTAAGAAAATTTGTAAATCTTTGGTTTTAACTTCTATGCCCATTTTATGTAGAGCTTCAAAGAAGTTTTTTTCGTCTCCGGCTTCGGTGGTCACCACATAAGCACGAGCTCGAATAAGTTTTCGCCCGGAAACAACATCTTGTAGAATGTTGCCAAAATTAACGCGGGCGTTGTATAAGTTTTTAGCCGAATGGTAGAGGTTTTGAGTATCAATAAATACCCCCACTCTTTGGCTTTCATGTTTGATTACAGGCATGAAAATAGAATTATTTTTATTAAAATTATTAAACCTAGCTGACTTAAAGAAACATTATATCAAATTTAAATAAAAAAGAGGCGATTTAGGCCTCTTTTTTAGTTTTTTTACTCTCGGCTTTCAGAGTTTGTTTTTCTAAATATTTTTCTAAACTTCGTCTTTTAGAGACTAATTGGAGTAAACCTCGACGAGAGTGAATATCTTTCTTGTGAGTTTGTAAATGTTTAGTTAGCTCATTTATACGCTCAGTTACCAAGGCAATCTGAACTTTAGATGAACCAGTGTCATCTGCTTTAGCGGCAGTTTTCTTTATAATAGCTTGTTTCTTTTTTGATGTCAGCATAGGGCAATCATAGCATACAGAGCCAATTTTTGCAAGTTTAGTCTTTATTTTGGCTTATACTGATTGCTTTTAGGTTAATGTCGCACAATATTTTTAAAAAGAGTGTTATAATTAGTAGAATATGGCTATATCTGAATTAGACAAGCTAAAAACTGAATTTTTAGAATATATAGAGATAGAAAAAGGTCGGAGCGTTAAAACAGTTCAAAACTACGAGCACTATTTAGCACGTTTTTTTGCTTATGCTGGGGCTAAAAAACCAGTCGATATTACAGAACGAGCAGTGCGAGACTTTAGATTATGGCTTAATCGCCAGCCGGGGGCTAAAAATAGTGAGGAAACAATGAAAAAAACTACTCAAAATTACTATTTAATATCCCTGCGGTCATTTTTAAAGTTTTTAGCTAAAAGTGGGGTCAAGTCTTTGGCTCCTGAAAAAATAGAGCTAGCTAAAACAGGTGAAAGACAGCTAGAGCTACTAACTGAAGCGGAATTAATGCGTCTATTGGACGCCCCCGAGGGTGCGGATGAAAAATCACTGCGAGATAAAGCTATTTTAGAACTTTTATTTTCTACTGGTTTGCGGGTGTCGGAGCTTTGTTCTTTAAATAGAGATCATTTTCAAAGTGGGCGGGATGAGTTTTCTGTTCGAGGTAAGGGAGGTAAGGTGAGATTGGTTTTCATTTCAGAGACTGCTAAAAAAGTGGTTAATGACTACTTAAAAAAAAGAGACGATGTGGAAGAGGCTCTATTTGTGAGTTTGTTAGGCAAAAAAAAGCACACTTCCCCTACTAGATTAACTTCTAGAAGTATAGAAAGAATAGTTAGACACTATGCTACTCTTTGTGGTATTGGGGGCAAAGTCACTCCTCATGTTATTCGGCATTCTTTTGCTACCGACTTGCTTCGCAACGGGGCTGATATTCGTTCGGTGCAAACTATGTTGGGACATGCCAATGTGGCCACCACTCAAATTTATACTCATGTCACCAACGAGCAATTGCGCTCAGTCCATAAGCAATTTCATCAAAGAAAGAAAAAATAAAAAGTACTAACTTTCTTTAAATGACGTACTTGTGTGCGCAAAGATTTGATAATTTCAGTCAGAAAAATTTTGAACACTTCCTAATATATTGGTAGTGTTTTTTATTATTAAACTCCCATCTTTTTTAAGACATAAAACTTGTCAATAATGTCTTTTTAAATTTTATCCACAAGATTATATTTGTCCTTTTAGATGTCTTATATATAATAAAGGACAGATACGATTAGGTCCTCTACAAATAGGTGTTCGTCGCCAGAAAAGACTTGTTTTTTTAGTTTCGTTTTTGTTTGTTGGGTTCTTTTAAGTTATTAATAATTAACTTCTCTTTTCTTTTTTTAGTTTCTTCCCACTTTTTAGTTTCTTGTTATCGACTTCTCCTCCATTTGTCGATAATCTAAGTCTTTTGTGGTAGCGGTTCGAACACTCCCACCTAACCGATAAAAGGTGGTCTAAATACAAAAGCCCCATCTGTAGAAATTCAAGATTTGAATTTCTACAGATGGGGCTTTATTTTGTAAATTGACTAGTTTTAAATGATTTTTAGCCTAATCTACCTTATGTTTCCGTCTAATTTTCTTTAATTCCCCTTCCTCTACTTCATCTTTCTTGATTTTAGCTTGATCTGATAGTTTTTTTAATTCTTTTTCATCTAAATTAATTAAAGTCTCGACCCTTTTTTCTAAATATTGAACAGTGTTATTGTTAGGCTTTTTTAAAACATCTTCTAAAAGAATGTGTAAAATATAGCCAATTTTAGGACCTGGAGTTAAATTAAATTGTTTAATAAGTGTTTCGCCATTTATTTTTAACATCGCTACTGAAGTTGGAGCTCTCATTGCTTCATCTATCATGGCTTCATATTTACGAAGTCTATAAGGGTTTTCTTTGGGACGTCCCATACCAATACGGTCGCAAGTACGAAGTTTCATTAAATCTGCTATATGTTCTGGGCCAACACTAGCTATAAGTCGCCTGACGGCTGATAAGGTGATTTTTTCAATATCAACAAAAAACATATGATAACGAACTAACTTTTCTACTGTATCAATGGTTTTTTTACTGTATTTTAAATCTGTTAAGATATTTTTAACCATTTTAGCTCCAATAACTTCGTGGCCGTAAAAAGTCCAAGTTTTTTTGTCTGCACTCCAGCGTCTAGACTCTGGTTTGCCAATATCATGAAATAAAGCCGATAGTCTTAACTCTAAGGGCATGTTTCTATCGGCAGAGTGTTGAAGGGCTCTGATTAAGTGCTCCCAAACGTCATAGATATGGGCTCCATTTTGAGTAACACCAATAGTTTTGGCTAGTTCCGGTGTGATGTAGTCTAACAAATGGTTATTTTTTAATATTTCTAAGCCCATCATGGGGTTATCTGACATGATTAACTTATTAAATTCCTCCCTAATTCTTTCTTTGGAAATGTTTTTTAAGGTGTCGGCCTTGGATTCCATCGCTTTACGGGTTTGGGTGTCTATATCAAAACCTAACTCTGTCGCTAGGCGCACTGCTCGCATGATACGCAGAGCGTCTTCTTCAAATCTTTGGTCTGGATCACCAACGGTTTTAATGGTTTTGTCTTTAATGGCTTGAATACCAGCAAAATTATCAACCAGCTCCCCTGTTTGAGGGTTATATGCTAAAGCATTAATGGTAAAGTCTCGTCTTTTTAAGTCCTCAGACAGTGTTTCTGCAAAAGAAATCTCTTCTGGGTGTCTGTGGTCTTTATAGTTACCTTCGCTTCTAAAAGGGGTAATTTCAAGCGTTTTAAGGGTGGTATCTTGAGTTTCTTCATTAACAACAGTAACAGTACCAAAATCATTTTCATAAAAAGTTTTTGGAAAAGCCTTTTCTATCTCTTCTGGGGTCGCGTTGGTTGTAATGTCCCAATCACGAGGCACTCGATTCATCAATAAGTCTCGCACGCAACCGCCGACGATGTAAGCTAAAAATCCCCCATCTTGAAGAGTTTGGGTGGCACGTGTAACTTCTATTGGTACTGGGAGTTCTATTTTCATATTTTATCTTGAAATCTTAGCTTATTTTTTGCTTTTTTACTATATATGTTGTATTTTTAGGAGGTTATAAACAACTGCACCCGTGGTGAAATGGATATCACAACGGTCTTCGGAACCGTCGTTGGGGGTTCGAGTCCCTCCGGGTGCACAAAAATTCCGCTAGGGGCTTTTTGGGAAAACTAGAGTTTTCCCGACCCCTTTTCTGTTCGATTCTCCCCACTATATAACTCACAACCAAAAAAAGACCTTTTTTAAGGTCTTGTTTTGGTTATGTGCGGGTAGGGAGAATCGAACTCCCGTCTGATCCTTGGCAAGGACCTATTCTACCACTAAACTATACCCGCAACTGTCATAGTATATATTATTTTAAATTTCAGTAAATACTAAATAATTAATTTTAGGCGAATTTTAAGTTAAATAGTGTTCCACGTGGAACACTTTCCTCCCCTTTTGGTATAAGTATTATGTTTTGTGTCACGTGGAACATTTTATTCAAGATAGATTAGTTTTTCCTTAGATTAAGAATTCTTTTAAAGATTAAAAGACTCAAGGGACAGTCTTTTAAATATCCCCTATTTAAGCCAAATTTGGGGAAAAACGGGGATAAACATGGGGACACTGTGCATAAGACAAGGTTAAAAGTCGTCCTTTCTAAACCTTTTTAATGCAACATATTTTTAGTAAAAGTCATAAATATGGCTTAAATAAAGGCTTTTATAGGCTGATAGTGGCTTTTAATGTCTTACATTCTAGATTTAGATTAACTTTAGTTACATACGTAACAAAAATAAGGTTGCACGTGGAACATTGGAGTTATTTTAGTTTAAAATGGTGGAAATTTTCGTTTTTGTGTCAGCTCTAATAATTTTAGATTAATTAAGATTCAAATATTTTTATGGGTAAATTTTATTTAAATGTTCCACGTGAAATGTTTTGTTATTAATAATGTCTATTTAATTTGAACTTTTGTGAGTAATCTAATTTGTTTTAGGGTTTAACTTTTTTATAATGTACTTATGTTTAGATCTCATTGGGTGGGCCAAAAAGGGGAGGACTTAGCTTTAAAGTTTT
This sequence comes from Minisyncoccia bacterium, assembly GCA_041601795.1. Classification (GTDB taxonomy): domain Bacteria; phylum Patescibacteriota; class Minisyncoccia; order Phycocordibacterales; family XYD1-FULL-46-19; genus JAUPUJ01. The sequence continues at coordinate 1,208 of JBFIHK010000005.1, read as the reverse complement.
TACAAAAACGAGGTTTTGTGATTAAAGATAGGAATTACAAGAGACCTTGGGGAGAAATAGACCTAGTAGTACAAAAAGGGGATGATTTAAGGTTTGTAGAAGTAAAAACTATTACAATTAAGGAGAATGTTCCACGTGGAACAGATTTCTATGAACCAGAGGATAATATTCACTCTTATAAGCTGAAAAGACTAGCTAAAGTCATAGAGACATATTTACATCAAAAGGACATCGCTGGGAATATTGATTGGCAAATAGATGTTGTAGCTGTTTATTTAGATCAAAAAGGGAAAGAGGTCAAAATAGACTGGTTAGAGAATATTTATTAAAAATAAAATTTAACTTCCAAAATCGTTTTAAATTAGTCTATTTTTAGTAGATAAAACAAAAATTACATGTTAATATAATGCGGTGTAAGGTATTTTCGGACCGTAGTGTAACGGTAGCACGAATGCTTTGGGAGCATTTAGTCCGAGTTCAAATCTCGGCGGTCCGACATGAAATGAGAAATGAATAAGCTAATTTTTTGGTGGGTAGACAAAAAAAGCAAATAGTTAGACCAGTAGATAAGAATTTTAAAAAACTTGATAAATATAATTATTTATGTTATAGTAAAACATAAATAAAATTACCCGTGACGAAGTTATGATTAAAATTTTCCATCGTACAATTAAAGAGCCAGCTTTAAAAGAGTTAAACCACATTCAAGTTGGTTCTTTTGTTTATGTAGAAAAACCAACTGAAATGGAAATTTCACTGTTGGCTGAAAAATATGGTTTAGATGAAGGTATTTTGTGTGACGCCAGAGACCCTTATGAAGTCCCTCGTTTAGAAGTGGAGGATGAGGTGATTTATATTTTTAATAGATTAGCTGTCACTGCTTATGATCGAGTAGAAACAACACCGATTTTAATTATTTATCATAAAGATTTTTTAATGGTAGTTACCAGAGTTGAAATCCCTTTCATTGAGCGTTTAACTATGGGGAGGCAATTTTACACCACTCAAAAGACAAAGGTTTTAATTCAGTTATTAGCTGAAATAAATAAGGGTTATAACAATTTTCTAATAGACATTAGTCGCAAGGTTAGAAATATTAGTATAAATATAGAAGAAATTAGTAATCAAGACATTGCTCGATTTGTTCATTTTGAAAGTGTCATTAATGACTTTTTGTCTTCTTTGGTGCCAGCCAATGGGGTGATAGT
>JBFIHK010000004.1:0-38592 GCA_041601795.1 Minisyncoccia bacterium | reverse complement strand
TGGAGCAAAAAAACACTAAGAAAAACAAGGCCGAAAAGAGTTGGCTTGGTTTTAATGCCTCAGCTAACAAAATAGAAGATTTAAAGAAAGCTGGTATTGTTGATCCACTCAAGGTGACTAAAACTGCTTTAATGAATGCTGTTTCGGTATCGACCAATTTCTTAACTATTGGGGTAGCGGTGACAGAAATACCAAAAAAAGAAGATCATCCTACTCATGATATGCCAGGAGGGGCTATGTATTAAAAAAGTTAAAAATAATCGAAAAGTCAAGTAAGTGCCATCTACTTGGCTTTTTGATTGGAGTTTTGTTACTATAAGAGGAATAGAAAAGATTAAATTTTAACTTTATTTTTATGTCTAATATTATTTTAGGAATTGTGGCTATTGTGATTGTTGCTAGTGGTTTTTTTGATGTTGTTCCATGGGAGTTTAATTTGGTGGCCTTGGTAGCTTTGGGAGTGTTTTGGTTTATTTGGTTATATAACAACTTTATTACTCTAAACAATCGTTCTGACGAAGCTTGGGCCGATATAGATGTTCAGTTGAAGCGTCGTTATGACCTGATTCCAAATTTAATTAATACTGTTAAAGGTTATGCTAATCATGAGGCCAGTACTTTTGAAAAAGTTACCGAGGCTAGAACTATGGCTATGCAAGCCGGTAGTATTAAAGAACATGAACAAGCGGAAAATATGTTATCAGGTGCTTTAAAGAGTTTGTTTGCCGTATCTGAAAGTTATCCAGATCTAAAAGCCAATCAAAACTTTTTAGATTTACAACGGGAATTGTCTGATACTGAAAATAAAATTCAAGCCGCTCGTCGCTTTTACAATACTAATGTTAGGGATTTAAATACAGCGGTAGAATCTGTACCGTCTAACATTATTGCTCAAGCTTTTTCCTTTAAGAAAAGAGATTTCTTTGAACTAGAAGAAGGGGCGGTTGAAAAAGAAGTGGTGGAAGTTAAATTTTAAACTTTCCAATAGAAAGATGATCTGAGTTGTAAAATATTATGGCCACTTTGTATACCAATCAAACATCTAATATCGCTAAAACTTGGGGGTTAATGCTAATATTTTTAATTTTAGTTATTGCCTTGGGTTTTTTCTTTGGCTTAGCTTTAGATATGCCGTGGTTATTACCGATAGCTATAGGTTTTAGTGTGGTGATGAATGTGGCTAGTTATTGGTGGTCAGATAAAATAGTTTTAAAAATAGCTGGAGCCAAGCCAGCTGGTAAAGATAAGTTTTATGATCTTTTTACTGTGACTGAAAATTTAGCGATTACGGCAGGACTGCCAATGCCTAAAATCTATGTGATAGAGGACAGGTCTCCAAATGCCTTTGCTACAGGTCGCAATAAAGAGCATGGTGTTGTTGCGGTGACGACGGGACTACTTACTATTTTAGACCGCAATGAATTGGAAGGGGTAATAGCTCATGAATTAGCTCATATTGGTAATAGGGATATTTTACTATCAACCGTAGTGGTAATATTGGTGGGTTTTGTAGCTTTGTTGTCTGATTTTTTTATTCGGTCTACTATGTTTGGAGGACAGAGAGATAAAAATGTTTTATTTTTAATTATTGGGGTAGTTTTAGCTATTTTATCACCTGTGATTGCTTGGCTTATTCAACTAGCTGTATCTCGAAAAAGGGAATTTTTAGCCGATAGTACTGGCGCTTTGCTCACGCGTTATCCGGAAGGCTTGGCTAGTGCTTTAGAAAAAATAAGTGGAGCAGGACTACCTTTAAAAAAGGCTCATAATGCGACAGCTCATTTGTATATTGCCAATCCGTTTGGGGCGACAGCTGGTCAAAAAATTCACCGTTTATTTATGACTCATCCACCAGTTCAAGATAGGGTAGCAGCTTTAAGGAGTATTAATCAAAATTAATTAAAACAATTTATGAATAAATTTGAACAACCGCAATCGGAAAATAATGAAAACGTGGCGATGGATGAGGAAAATTTTGATTTAGAGGTGCTTAAAAAAGATTTAATAGAAGAATTAGAGGCTTCTACTAATCCTAATTTAATTGGTATAGATTACAATGAATTAACTCAAGAGGATTTAGCATTATGGGGAAAATATAAACAATATAAAGAAACAGGGTCAGGTTTAACTAAAGATGAGTTTTTAAATTATAGAAAAAAAATTCAAATAGCAAATAGCGAAAATGAAACCAATCTTTCCAGTTTCAAGTTGTCGGCTTACTTGGTAGATAAATTAGTTAAGCTTTGGCTTTAATTTTTTAAATTTAAAATAAGCATTATGTTTTTTTTCAAACAAATCAAAAATAGTATTCATAATCGGGAGTTTTATAAAAGTCTACTTGAAAAACCTTTTGGTTATTCTTTAAAATATTATTTAAAATTATCTTTAGTCAGCGCTTTATTTGGAGCCATTGTTTTTGGTTTATTTATGGTGCCCAATATTTTAAGTTTTTTGTGGAAAGTGGATGCTGAGCTAGTAAAAATTTACCCTCAAGATTTGGTTGTGACTATTACAGAAGGTAAGGTGAGTTTAAATAAACCAGAGCCTTATGCTGTTGGTTGGCCAACTGCTTTTGATTTAACATCTATTCTAGATGGTGATTGGGTATCTTATAAAAATTTAGTGATTATTGATACCAGAAGAGCTGTGGAAGAGACCTTAAACAGCACGAGTACGCTTGTAGCTATCTCGGCCACTAATGTGGGTTATAAAGATATAGATGGCAAAATTTATACCGACACCATTGCTCCTTTTACAAATACTGAAATAACTTATAATCGAGTTCTTGAATTTTTAGAGGATGTAAGGCCGTGGTATAAATTTTTAACACCATTTTTTGTGGTCGGAGTTTTTGTGGTGTCATTTTTGATGATGATATTTTTATTAGGCTTACTTCTTATTCAAGCTTTGTTTAGTTGGGTATTGCTAATTTTAATGAAAGTACAAAAAGATAAGTCTAAAAAGATAACTTTCATTCAAGCCCTACAAGTGACTTTACATGCAGTTACTTTACCTGTTATTTTGATGGGCGTACTTAGTGTTTTGGGTTACCCTATGTTAGGTATATTATTCTTGGCTTTAATATTGGTGGTGATTTATTTAAATTTGTGCCCTTGTCTTGAGTCTAAATAGGTAGTTAATTAAAAAAGTATTTTTAAAACTTTGAGTTTTGTTTACACGGAGGGTTCGCATAGTGGTCTAGTGCGCTCGCCCCAAGCACCAAAATTTTTAAATTTTATTGTTTGGTAACCTTTTGTTCTTTTTATGAAATTTGGTACGGGGTAAACTTAGACAGTCTGTCCAGCCCCAAAGCGGAGGAGTGGCTGAGTGGTCGAAGGCGCTCGCTTGGAAAGCGAGTGTGCGAGTAATCGCACCGCAGGTTCGAATCCTGTCTCCTCCGCTTTGGGGCTGTGGCGAGTAAGGTGTTACAGCCTTCACGAGTTCGAATCTCGTACCCTCCGCTTAAGGTAGATATTTGTAGTAAAAAAGAGGTTAAGAAAATAATCAATTCTTATAATTTTTCTATTTCTTTTAAATCTTTGTCTGGGATATAAAGTATGAACAGACCTAAAAATATACCTCCGATAGCTGACCAGAGATGATTGCTGGCCAAAAAGGCAACATCTATGGCATCTAAAACGTACCACACCCCACGCCAGATAAGGACTAAGCCGATGACAATCGATAAGTTGTGGACAAAGTAAGTAATGGTGAAGTTTTTATTTTTCATTTAAATATATTACAATATCACTAGGCAGTAGGAAAGGAGGATAAAGTTATGGGCCTTAATGATGGGGTCGAAAAAAGTTCTCTACCACCTCATTGTTCCTCTTGGGAGCTCGCTGTTTATGTAGTTTTGGGAGGATTTATATCTCAAGAAAAAGATGCGACTATGTGTTCTTGCGACCATGGTCGTCAGACGAAACAGACAATGGGGCAAACTCTGGAGGAGTGGTATAAGTGAAAACAGTAAACAGTTTAAAACACCCGGTCGACGCAAGTTGCACCGGGTATTTTTTTTGGTTATGATGTGTTCTATATGATGGAAAAAGAAACAAAACAAGAACGTAACGAGCGTAAAGCTCGTCAGCGAACAGTTAAAAAAACTATTTATTTTGGGCTAACTTTAATTGCTATTTTGGCCTTTATTTTTGGCCTGATGTGGGCAAGTGGTGTAAATAAAGCTAGTAATAATACTGGGCGGGTTAATGTTGATGCAGTGATGGCGGATGATCAAATAATAGGCGATAAGGATAATGTTAAAGCTGTTTTGGTCGAGTATAGTGATTTTCAATGTCCAGCCTGTGCTTTTTATGCTCCCTTGGTGAAGGAAATATTAGCTGAGTATGAAAAAGCAGGTTTGTTGTTTGTTTATAGACATTTTCCCTTAACAGGCCATGCTCACGCTTTGATTGCCGCTAAAGCTGCTGAAGCCGCTGGACTACAAGGTCAATTTTGGCCGATGCATGATTTAATTTTTCAGCATCAAGATGTTTGGGCTACTCAGTCTTCTGAAAAAGTAAGAGAGATCTTACTTAGCTATGCAACCGATTTAGGATTAGAAATGGAAAAATTTGTTTCCGATATGAATAGCAAGGTGATAGAAGAAAAAATTCAAAGAGATTTAATAAGTGGCAGGCAATCTGGGGTTAAGGGGACTCCTACTTTTTACTTAAATGATCATGAGGTGTCAGTACGAACATTGGATCAATTTAAAACTTTGATCGAAGCGGCTTTAAATACTGCTACTAGTTCTAAGTCTTAAATTTAGGTTAAAAAGTTAGGTTTGTATTTAAATTGGGGTTTATTTTACTCATTTTTAATATTATTTTTATATGAATAATAAAAAACTAGCTGGAGCTCTGATTATTTTGGGGTTTTTAGGGCTATTGGATGCTTCTTATTTAACTTTTAACCATTATTCTGGGGAGTCTTTAAAATGTTTAGTAGTATCCGGTTGTGACGTGGTGACCACTAGTTCTTATTCAGTTTGGTTTGGTTTTTTGCCGGTAGCCTTACTTGGAGTTTTGTTTTATTTTATAACTTTATTAATGGCTTTTTTGGTTTATGAAACTGGTAGTTTACAGTTTAAAAAAATATTATTTAGTTGGTCTGTTTTAGGGGGATTGGTGGCTAGCTGGTTTTTATATGTTCAAGCTTTTCTTATAGAAGACTATTGTTCTTATTGTTTAATTTCTTTTGTTTTAACTATGTTGATAGTTTTAGGTAGTGGTTTTATTTACTTTAAATCAAACAAGATAGCTTCTTAATTTAAAAAAGCACTTTTAGTTTTGGTCTATTTTTTTAAAAAATAGACCAATTTTAGCCCCTAGTTAAGGGGTGTAAAAAGAGCTTCTATTGCAAGTCTTTGGTTTTTATTTTCTTTTTTCACTTATCAACAGTAAAGTTTGGGAGCTTAGTATTATAATGTAGAACACTTAAAAATAATTTTTATAAAATATCAGCCATGTCACCAACAAAAAATTCTTCTTTAATTATTAAAATTTCTAAACGCGACGGCTCAGTCGCTAATTTTGACTTAGATAAAATTGCCAAAGCTATTTTTAAAGCTATGACGGCTTCTGGCGAGGGGAGCGAAAAAGAAGCTGCTCGGGTAGCTAAGTTGGTTCAGAAAGAGTTGGAGTTTATTGCTAAAAAACAAACTAAAGAGACTGTTTATATGCCGAATGTGGAAGAGATTCAAGACTTAACCGAGAAGCATCTTATTTTAAGTCAGTATCCTGCAACAGCTAAAGCTTATATTTTGTATCGTGAACGTCGAGCAGAAGCAAGAAGGGAACACGGCGAGGTTCCTGAACATATAAAAGAATTGGTAGATAAAAGTAAACAATATTTTAAAAATTCTTTAGGTGAATTTGTTTTTTATCGTACTTATGCCAGATGGATTGAGGAAGAAGGCCGGCGCGAAACTTGGATTGAAACCGTGGGGCGCTATGTCGACTTTATGAAAGAAAATTTAAAAGACAAGTTAAGTGATAAAGAATATGAAGAGATTCGTCAAGAAATTTTAAAACAGGAAACTATGCCGTCAATGCGCTTGTTGCAGTTTGCTGGTAAGGCTGCTAGAACGACAAATGTTTGTGCTTATAATTGTTCTTTTATCGCTCCTAGTAAGTTGGAAGATTTTTCAGAAATTATGTATGTGTCTATGTGTGGTACTGGGGTGGGTTATTCTGTTGAGAGTCAAAATATCCAACAATTACCAATTATTAAAAATCAAACTGGTAAAAAACTTAAAACTCATGTGGTAGCAGATAGTAAGGAGGGTTGGTGTGACGCTCTGACTTTAGGCCTTAATACTTGGTATAATGGCAAGGATATAGACTTTGATTTTTCAGCCCTGCGTCCTGCTGGGGCTAGACTGGCTACCATGGGTGGTAAGTCTTCTGGGCCTGATCCATTACGGCAGTTACTCTTTTTTGTTCGCGAAAAGATTTTAAAACGGCAAGGTAAAAGATTGGAAAATATAGATGCTCACGATATTATTTGTAAAATAGGCGAAATAGTGGTTGCCGGCGGGGTTAGAAGGAGTGCCCTTATTTCTTTGTCTGATTTAGATGATGATCATGTTCGAGATGCTAAAAAGGGTCAATTCTGGTTAACTAATCCTCAACGTAGCTTGGCCAATAATTCAGCTGTTTATAACAACAAACCTTCAGCTAGTGATTTTTTGAGTGAGTGGACAGCACTAGTTGCTTCACAGTCTGGGGAGAGAGGAATTTTTAATCGAGGGAGCTTAAAAGATACTTTGCCTGATCGAAGATTAAAAGTGTCAAAAGATCATTTAGATCAGTTGGGGACTAATCCTTGCGGTGAAATTATTTTGCGCTCTAAACAATTTTGTAATTTATCAGAAGTGGTTGCCAGAGCAGAAGATACCGAAAAAACATTACTAAAGAAAATAAAAATAGCGACTATTATTGGTACTTATCAAGCAACTTTAACTAACTTTAAATACTTGTCGCCAGAGTGGCAGAAAAATTGCGAAGAAGAGAGATTGTTAGGAGTGTCTATTACTGGACAATGGGATTGTCCGGCGGTACGTAATCCTAAAACCCTAAAAAAGTTAAGAGACTATTCTATCGAAGTTAATAAAGAATATGCTAAACGTTTTGGAATTAAACAATCAACCGCGATTACTTGTGTTAAACCTTCAGGAACAGTTTCTCAAACTGTAGACACGGCTTCTGGTATGCACCCTCGTCATAGTCAATACTACATTCGTCGGATTAGAATAGCGGCGACAGATTCTTTGTTTAAAATGTTGCGTGATCAAGGGGTCCCATATCATCCAGAAGTAGGTCAAAATATGGATACAGCGACAACTTTTGTTCTTGAATTTCCAGTGAAAGCACCCGATAATGGGGCTTTCCGGGACACTTTGTCGGCTTTGGAACAGTTGGAATACTGGAAAATGGTTAAAGAAAATTTCACGGAACACAATCCGTCTGTAACTATTTCTGTGGGTGAAGATGAGTGGGTAGAGGTTGCTCATTGGGTTTATCAAAATTGGCAAATTATTGGGGGCTTATCTTTCTTGCCTCGAAGTGAACATGTGTATCAACTCGCTCCTTATGAAGAAATAGATAAAAAGATTTATGACAAGTTAATGAAAGGGTATGCCAATATGGATTTTTCTAAGATTATGTCTTATGAAAAAACAGATGGCACGGAGGTAAAAAAAGAATTGGCTTGCGCTGGGGGTACTTGCGAAATTGATATCCCAACTGAAAGTTCTTCCAAGTCTTAAGTTAAGTAGTATTTATATTCTAAAAAAACAACCCTATCTTTAGGGTTGTTTTTTTTGTCAAAATGTAGTATAATAAGTTTAGGTTGATGTTAGGTAATTACTTTTAAATATTAAATATTTAAAAGAGGAAAGTCCGAACACGCGCCCCGCCCTCTGGGTTTAATAATATTTTTTTGGATATATTGTTAAATTAAAAGTCATTTGAATTTAGAGGGCGGGGCAGACAGGTAGTGGGTAATACCCATCCCGGGTAACCGGCGAGGTGCGAACAGAGACGGTTGAGGGCGAAAGTCCAAAACCACCCCGTCCTACTTTGATACTGACTGAAAATAATAGCTTGCAATTAAAGATATTTAATTACAAGGGGACAATTGTGAGTGTTAAAGTAGGGCAGGGTGAGCAAAGCTATAAGGTTTATCCTTTTTCTTATAAAGTTTAAAAGGAAAATAAAACTGAAGGTTTTGTTGAAACGGCTAAATCCTTACTTGCGTGCAAGGCCGAGCCATTATCACATTATTGTGGTATATGGAGTGCCGCTAGAGGCTATTGGTGACAATAGTCCCAGATAAATGATTGCCCTCACTGCGCTTTGGCGCTAGTGTGACAGAATTCGGCTTATAGACATCAATTTTTAAATCAAAAACTCCACATTTAAATGTGGAGTTTTTGATTTGGTGCTTTAGGGTTTTATCTAGTATAATAAATGTGTAATATTAATATTTTCAATTATTATAAATTTATATTTTATGGATAAAGATAAATTAGAAAAAGGTGGTGCAAAAAAGTTGGTTTTTAATCAAATTTTAGCAGACAAGTTAGCTTTTTGGGTTTTATTGTTGGGAATTTTATTGTTACCTTTTGTCTTCTATCCTATTCCAGGAACGTCTATTTTAATAGTGAAGAAATTCTTTATCTTACTAGTTATCTTGTCGAGCTTTCTGTTGTGGTTAATAGCCAGATTCCAAACTAGAGATATAAAAATAACTCGATCAAGTATCCTTATGTCGTCTTTGTTGCTCCCTATATCTTTTTTGATTTCCGGGTTATTTTCTGGGGCGATGAGAAATTCTTTGATTGGAAATTTCTATCAATCGGAAACTTTTATGTCGTTATTATTTTCATGGTTGTTATTTTTTCTGATAACCCAATTATTTAGCGATAAAAATAAGTTATTTAATTTTTATATTTTCTTTTGTATTTCTGGTTTATTGTTTAATTTTTATCTTTTATTAAGATTTTTTTTGGGGCCTATTTTGCCGTCGGTTTATACTGGGTTACTACCAGTAGGTCTTTTGGGCGCTTGGTATGAAAATGCCATTATGCTTGGTTTGGTGGCTATTATAACTGTTTCTATGTTGGAATTATTAAATTTAAGCCAAGCTAAATTATTGAAGGTGTTATTGGCCTCTACTCTAGTTGTATCATTGTCAAGTTTGATATTAATAAATTATTCTACCGTTTGGCTTTTGCTAGGGCTGATTTCTTTAGGGCTATTTATTTTCTCTATCTTAACTAATCAAAAGGGATATTCAGGAGTAAAAAGTTTAGTTAAATATTCTTCCGTGGTTTTCATTGTATCATTAGTATTTTTTGCTTTAGGGGGAACTTTAGCTAAACCTATTGATAACATTTATAACTATTTTGATTTTAGTTTTTTGGATATTAGACCAGGTTTTAATAGTACAGTTGAGGTAATAAAAGGAGCCACTGAAGATAATTTATTGTTAGGAGTAGGGCCAAATAATTTTTCTAATGCTTGGGCCAATTATAGACCAAAAGCAGTGAATGAATCTTTATATTGGAATACAAATTTTGATCACTCTTTTGGTTTATTACCAACTTATATTGTAGTTTCTGGACTACTTGGGTCTTTGGCGATGTTGATTTTATTTATCACTTTACTTTATGGTATGTTTAAGGGCTTAGTTGTAGCTGTTGATAAAAAAAGAGATGGATTAGAAAAGTCTTTAATAGTGTTAAGTATTGTCTTTAATCTTTATATCTGGTCAATACTTGTTTTTTACATTCCTAATGCGATAGGTTTGCCTTTAGCTTTTACAGCCATGGGGCTTTTGGTTGCTACTATGGTAAGTGTTGGTCTGGTGACAGAAAATAAATATTCTGTTTCTAAATCTGGTTTATGGTATTTAATAAGTACTATAGTTTTATCGATATTAATTATAGTGACTTTGTTTGGTGTCTTTAATTTAACTCAAAGATTTTGGTCAATTATGGTATTTAGTCAGGCGGCTAAAGCTTTAGCTGAAGGCAGGTTAGAAGAAGCAGATTCTTTACTTATTAAGACATTAGATATAAGTAATAAAAATCCTTTATATTTAAGAACTTTTACTGGTTTAAAGTTGAGACAATTAAATGATCTTTTAAGTACAGAAAACTTAGGTCAAGATGAAATCACTTCCCAGGCTCAAAATTTAATTGATATATCTGTTAGTAGTGCTCAAGAGGCAGTTAAATTACATCCTCTAGATCCACAAAATTTATTGGTTTTGGGCGGGGCTTATGAGTTTTTAGCTTCTTTAGGAGTGGAAGGTATTAGTGGTCAAGCTTATACTGAAGCCAAAAATGCATATGATAAAGCTTTTAAACTAAGTCCTAATAATCCAGAGATATTATTTAATATGGCTAGATTAGAAATTAGTCAAAGTAATTTCACTACCGCGAGAGATTTATTAGAGCAGGCTTTAACTGTAAAAACTAATCATAATTCTTCAATTATTTTACTGTCTCAATTGGATATCGAAGACAATAATATACCAGCGGCTGTAGCTAGATTAGAGCAAGCTTTGGCTAGAAATTCAACCGATACTAATTTGCTGTTTCAATTAGGAATTTTGCAATATCGTAATAATAATATAGATGAGGCTATTTCAGCTTTATCTAAAGCAATAGAATTTAGCCAAGGTGGTATTAATGCTAATGCATCATATTTCTTGGGCTTAAGTTATGATGCTAATGGGCAAAGACTAAAAGCGATAGAGCAATTTGAGATTATCAGTCGTTACAATCCAGACAACAGGGAAGTTAATTATATTCTAAATAATCTTAGATTGGGCCGACCAGCCTTAGATAATATCAACTCCGCCTCTGGGGTAAATAGTCCATCATTAAATACATCTGAAACACCAGTAGAAGAGGATATCGCTTTAGACAACACAGACGAGAGTGAGGATGAATAAAGAAAATTATTTATGGTAGATAAATTGTTTCAGTTTTTAGGACGTGAGTTTAGTAATCTCCATCAAGCTGCTTTTTTGATTGCAGGGTCGTCACTTTTAGCTCAATTTTTAGGTTTATTTCGTGATAGGTTGCTGGCGGGTACTTTTGGGGCTAGTGTAGAGCTTGATATTTATTATCTTGCTTTTAAGATACCAGATTTGTTATATGTGTCATTTGCCTCTTGTGTATCAGTAACTGTTTTAATTCCTTTTATCTTAAAACATAAAAAAGCTGGGAGTAGAGAAGAAGTAAAAAGTTTTTTAAGTGACACTTTATCTTTATTTATGGTTTTGATGTTGGGAGCAGTAGTCCTTGTGTTTTTCTTGATGCCTTATTTGGCTAAAATAATTGCACCTGGTTTTAATGAAGAGTCTTTAAAGACTTTAATTATGTTATCTAGAATTTTACTTTTGTCCCCGTTTATTTTAGGTATTTCAAATTTGTTTGGTAGTGTCACTCAAAGCTATAAAAAGTTTTTAGCTTATACCCTAAGCCCAATTTTGTACAATTTAGGTATTATTATTGGAATTGTTTTCTTTTATCCTAATTTTGGTTTAAACGGCCTTATTTGGGGTGTGATTATAGGGGCCCTAGCTCATTTGATGGTTCAAATGCCCTCTGTTTATAAGTTAGGCGTTATGCCTGAATTAAGGTGGGTTAAAAAGTGGCAAGAGATGGCCCAATTAATAATAATTTCTATTCCGCGAACTATTACTTTAACTACTCATCATTTGTCTTTACTGGTCCTTGTTGCTTTGGGTTCTTTAATGACTGTTGGGTCTATTGCTATTTTTAATTTAGCTTTTAACCTGCAGTCTTTTACTTTGATTGTAGTCGGGGTTAGTTATTCGGTAGCTGCTTTTCCAACTTTAGCTTCTCTATTCTCAAGTGGAGATATGCCAATGTTTGTGTCTAAGATAGAAACAGCTATTAGACATATTTTCTTTTGGACTATGCCCGCAGTAGCCTTGTTTATAGTTTTAAGAGCTCACATAGTGCGTGTTGTTTTAGGTTCGGGTGAGTTTAGTTGGTCTGACACTAGATTAACGGCAGCTGTGTTGGCTATGTTTGTGATTTCAGTGGCAGCTCAAGGGTTGGTTCAGTTATTTGTTAGGGCCTATTATGCTTCTGGGCGAACTCGAATACCTCTTCTTATAAATAGCTTATCTTCAGTGGCCATTATAATTTTAGCTTTTATCTTAATTTATATTTTTAAATCTGTGTCAGAGTTTAGAACTTTAATTGAAAGTATATTTAGAGTTGAAGGTGTAGAAGGAACAATTGTTCTAATGTTACCCCTGGCTTATTCTATGGGGGTTACTTTAAATGCTTTTATTTATTGGCTCGCTTTTGAATATAAATTTGGTGTTTTTAAAAAAGAAACTTATGTGGCTATCTGGGAATCTTTTTTATCTAGTTTAGTGGTTGGTATGTCAGCCTATTTGGTTTTAAGTCTTTATTCTCCCATTTTAAGAACTGAAAACTATTTAGGTATTTTTACTCATGGAGTAGTAGCTGGGTTAGCCGGGATTATTTCTGGCTTTATAGTTCTGGGTTTTTTGGGAAGTTTGGAGTTAAAAGAGCTTATATTTAGTTTTAAGACTAAAGTTTGGAAAAAACCTATTAGGTCTGATGCTGAAGAAATTTAATTTATCTGAAGTAGATTTTCAACTTAGTTTAAGGTAGAGTAATACATACAATGAAGATAGATCATATTAGAAATTTTTCTATTATTGCTCACATAGATCATGGTAAGTCAACTTTAGCTGATAGAATGTTAGAGCTAACAGCGACTATAGAAAAACGCAAAATGAAAGACCAAGTTCTTGACTCTATGGATTTAGAACGAGAACGGGGTATCACCATAAAAATGCAACCAGTGCGTATGGATTTTAAGTATGCTGGAGAAAATTACGAATTTAATCTTATAGATACTCCAGGACATATTGATTTTTCCTATGAGGTCTCACGGTCCCTGCGAGCTGTGGAAGGGGTAATTTTATTGGTGGATGCTACTCAAGGAGTTCAAGCTCAGACTTTTTCTGTTTTAAATATGGCTAGAGAGCTTAATTTACCTATTATTCCAGTTTTAAATAAAATAGATTTACCTAGTGCAAATATAGAAGAAGTCACAGCTGAAATAATAGAAACTATTGGTTGTCAGGCGGAGGACATTTTAGCTGTTTCAGGTAAAACAGGTGAAGGAGTGACAGACTTATTGGAGGCGGTGGTAACAAAGGTGCCAGCACCAAAGGTTGAAGTTGATATGCTTAAGGGTTTAGTGTTTGATTTTCAATATTCTAACCACAAAGGATTAATTGTTTACACTAGAATTTTCGGCGGTTCAATAAAAAAGGGTGATAAATTAAAATTTATCGGTTCTAAAGCCACTTTTACTGCTTTAGAGGTGGGAGCGTTTGCCCCAGAAATGGTAGCGACCGGCACGCTTTCAAGTGGTGAAATTGGATATATCGTAACAGGTTTAAAGCAGACTACCGGGTCAACAGTTGGAGATACAATTTGTTCTTTAAGTGGTGGCGTCGACCCTATAGCCGGTTATATGACCCCATCTCCTGTGGTTTGGGCTAGTATTTATCCTGAAAGCCAAGACGATTTTATGCATACCAAGCAAGCTTTAGAGAGATTAAAATTAGAGGATTCATCACTGTCTTTTGAAGAGGAATCCTCTGGGGCTTTAGGCCGAGGTTTTCGCTGTGGTTTTTTAGGGATGCTTCATTTAGAAATAGTGACTGAGCGTTTGAAAAGAGAATTTGATTTATCTTTAATTATTGCCACACCTTCTATTAGTTACATTATTGAACATCAAGATAAAGATAAACAACAAGAAATTATTTATTCACCCCACTTGTTTCCAGAAGATTTAAAAAATAAAAAAGTCTTAGAACAATGGGTTCAAGTAAAATTAATTATGCCGGCTGAGTATTTGAATACTATTATGTCTTTATTGTATGAACATGAAGCTGATGTGGTGGACATGGAAAATTTTGGTCATGATCGAACAAAGATTTTAGTTGAAATGCCTTTAAGGGAATTAATGAGAAATTTCTTTGATGAAATTAAAAGCGCTACTTCCGGCTTTGCTAGTTTATCTTATGAATTTATCGCTAACAGAGAAGCTGATGTGGTTAGGTTAGATATTTTAGTGGCTGAAGAGCCAATTTTGGCTTTTTCTAGGGTGGTTGCTAGGCGTCGAGTAGAACAAGAAGGAGAGCAGGCGGTAGAAAAATTAAAAAAATTACTCCCAAGGCAATTGATTATAGTTAAAATCCAAGCCAAAAGTATGGGACGAATTTTAGCTTCCAGAACGCTATCGGCCATGAAAAAAGACGTTGCTGGCTACTTGTATGGGGGGGATATTACCCGTAAAATGAAGTTAAGAGAAAAGCAAAAGAAAGGCAAAAAGAAAATGCAGGCTTTAGGCCGGGTTAATATACCTCAAAGTGTTTTTTTGAAAATGATGAAATCAACTGATTAAAGCCGGGAAAGAATATAGAGCCACCATACTGATGATAGTTAATACCCCTATAATTATGGCAATCATTCTAATGTATTTTTGTTGTTTGCGTTCAAATATCATATTATATAGTAGTATAAAATTTATTAAATTAAAGAGCAAGGCAGAACATATAAGCTGTCTTATGGTAGTCTAAAATATGAAAGAATTTCAAAGAAAAACAAAAACCCCTAGTCGTATTATTTGTAAGATTATTATTATCTTTTTGATTTTAGTTTTGTTTGTAGTCAGTCGGGCTGTATGGGGTGGGTATAAAAAAAATGCCATCTCAAGAACTAGTCTTGAAAAAACCAATCAAGAGTTACAAGAATTAGAGCAGCAAAAAAGCGACTTAACAAATCAAGTAGAATGGCTAGCTTCTCCTCGAGGTCAAGAGGAAGAAATTAGGAAAAATTTTTCCGTGGCTAAACCAGGCGAAAAAGTTTTTATTGTAATAGATCAAGAAGGTGAGGTTATGCCAGCTGAAAAAGAAGAGGGGTCAGAATCTTGGTGGCAAGCTATTACTAGATATTTAAGATTTTAATTTTTATATGACTATTAGGTTTAGGCGTCAGATAGAAGATTTTGTGTGTACTTTTTGTGGGACTAAAGTTTTTGGTGACGGCTATACTAACCACTGTCCGATGTGTTTGTGGAGTTTGCATGTCGATATTGATCCGGGAGACAGAGCTTCTTTATGTCGAGGGCAAATGGAGCCAATAAGCTTAGATCAAAAACAGGATCAGTTTATAATCACTCATAAATGTATTAAATGTGGCCACTTAAAACCAAATAAAGCAAGTAAAAATGATAGGGTAGAGGAGTATTTAGATAATATGTTATAATGAGCCATAATTAAAAGTTTTAAGTTTAAATTATGAATAAAAAAGTAGAAATTTATAGTACCCCCACTTGTCATTTTTGTCATGCCGCTAAAGATTTTTTCAAAGAAAATAACATAGAATTTACTGACTATGATGTGGCCGCCGATAGCGCTAAAAGAGAAGAGGTGGTAACCCGTAGTGGCCAAATGGGCGTACCGGTAATATTTATTGATGACGAAATGATAATCGGCTTTGATGAAGCTAAAATTAAAGAATTGTTAGGTCTTTAATTTAAATTTTAATTATACCCACACTCTTTTTGTCGAGGACTGTCCTCGACAGGATTAAGGTGTGGTATATTTTGCCCTTGTAGTTCAATGGATAGAACAGTCCCGTCCTAAGGGATTAATGTGGGTTCGATTCCTGCCAAGGGCACAAAAATAATGAAGCTAAAACGTAAGTTTTAGTAGATTATATTTTAGTAGACCTTGGCAGGAATCGAAAGACGGAGGCCGACAAAGTCCTCAAGTGGTAAACTTGAGGCGGCCGAGTCCGGGCAGGAGCCACTTGCTAATTTGTTTGATAAATAAAAATTAGCTTAGTGAGCTGACGCCGATTCCTACTGGAGGGGGCACAAGATAGAAAAAACTGAACTATTTTAGTTTTTTTGATACTTGGGCCAGGTGGCGACGAGTAAAAATATTTGTGACCACAAAATATTAACCATTTGCACGGTACTGAGTAATCAGGGTGGGGCAGGACAAAGGGTTGGTTAGTTTTGATTTATTTTGTTTATTTCGGTATAATATTTCCTATATTACAATGTCTGAATCATTAGAAAAGAAAGTTGAAGAAAGTCTAGATTTAGCTCATCAAAATCGAAAGATTTTGGGTAAACTTTTATATTACAGACGTTTTGAAGCAGTACTGTTTGGGTTAAAGATTTTTATCTTTATTGTTGTGGCCTTTGGACTTTTTTATTATTTAGAACCTTTCTTAGGACAGTTAATGGAAATATATAATAATTTTAATTCAGTTGTCGGTGACTTGCCTGGATTTTAATTTGAGTTAAGATGGAGAAACTGCTTGGGTAGCTCAGTTGGTAGAGCATTCGCCTGAAGAGCGAAGGGTCGGCGGTTCGAGCCCGCCCCCAAGCACAATAATCACCCGCTAGGGTGATTTTATGTTTGGGGAAAGAGCCAATTTCTTGATTCTTGAGCGGGATCGAAAGACGGAGCCATGTCGCTTTAGCGATGGGTGAGTCCGGGTAGGAGCCACCCGATAGAATTGGAATTCGAGTTTATCGAGAATGAATAATTATATCGAGGTGAGCTGACACCGAGCCCGCCCCCAAGCACAAAAAAACACCCTTCAAGGTGTTTTTTAATTTAGTTTACACTTTTGACCTTTAACTTAGCAGTTTTGTCTTTGTCTATTTTAGGTAATTTAATAGTGAGTAGCCCGTGTTTTTCTTCGGCACTAGCTTCTTCTGTTTCTACTTCTGCTGGTAGGAGAATAGTTCGGGAAAAAGAACCCCAATAAAGCTCTCTTTGGAAGTAGTCTTCGTCGGCTAGGGTCCTATCCTCATCACGGCTACCTTTAATAGTGACCATCTCTCTGGTGATAGCTATATGTAAATCGTCTGGTTTAACTCCAGCTACCATGGTTTTAATAAAAATTTCGTTTGGAGTTTGATAAACATCCACTGGTAGTTCACCTTCTTCTTCCTCTTCTTCTACCCAGTCATCAGTAGAGGATTGCCTAATTGTTTCCGGAACTATTTCTTCATAGTCGTTGTCGTCTTCTGCAACTGAAATAGTACCAGTGATTCTTTCAAAAAAAGATCTTTTTTGTCTTGGCATAAGTAGTGGGGGATTTAAATGGTATTAATTATTTTTTAATTTAGAATTTATTTCTATGGGGTTGCGTCTATTATTTTTTACTCTCTCAAAAAAATAAATTATCAGAATAGTTAATGTCCAGAGGCCAGAAAAAATATAGAGCATGTCTAAACCATTACTGTTTATTATAAGAAAGTTAAAACCGGCGTGCAAGACGGTAGCGAGGATAAGTCCTAAAATTAAAGCCAGAGTTTTTTTAAGCTTGCTGGCTGAAAAGAAGGTTAGTGTTATAAAGCCTCCAACAACAGCTGAGCTGACTATGTGGACCACTGTAGCCCCTAAAAAGCGCATATTGCCAGTCATTAGAACAGCTAGGGGACTATCGCCAGATAAACCAATTTGCAATAAAAATAGAGTGTTTTCGACAGCCGCAAAACCAATGGCGACAATAATTAAATACATCATGGCATCTATGGGCTCATTATAGCTTTTATTACGAAAAGCGACCAAGTAAGCAGCGATAAATTTAGCTACTTCTTCAATACCAGCCCAGAGAACGAGGAAGAGTAAGCTAGAAATAATAACATTTGATATTTCTGTGGGTTCAAGAGGCAAATTAACATTCAAATCTAAACTTTTTAATCCTAGTAAACTTAGGTGTTGTAGGACAAAAACTAAAAAGACTATGGCACTACCAGCCAAAAAACTTTTAAAAATCATACTTTTTGGTTCTGGGTTTAATCTGTCTTCTTTGAGCCAAAACCAGAGCCATACTAAAGCTGGTACAAAACCAAAAACAAAAGATAAGGTAGTAATTAAATTAAGATCAGTCATTAGCTTGGGGCCAAGGTTCTACTAGAAGTAAATTTTGGTCAAAGTTTGCTAGATGCCATAGTTCTTCTGTGACAAAAGGCATAAAGGGGTGCAAACAAATTAATGTATCTTTTAAAATTTGAAATAGTAGTTGAGCTCGTGAGTTTTTGGTAGCATCATCACTCGTGTTGAAAATATCTTTACTGGCTTCTAAAATTTCATCAGCTAGGGTATGCCAAGTATATTGGTAAATTTTTTCGGCGGCCAAGTGAAAACGGTAGGTTTCCATATCGTCAGTGATGTCTTTAATGGTTTGGATATGATTTTGCCTTAAACTAATATCAGTAGAGGTAAAATCGGTAAAATTAGGGTCATATTTTATATTTTCAGTATTAGATAAAATAAAGCGAGTTATATTCCAAATCTTATTAGCAAAATGTTTATAGCCTTTAATTTTATTTTCATCTATTTTCATGTCGGTCCCAGGGGCGGTACCCACAATTAGGCTCATGCGACCAGCGTCGGCACCAAATTTGTTGGCTATATCCATAGGGTCAATACCATTACCCAAAGATTTAGAAAACTTTTGCCCTTTGGCGTCTCTAACAATGCCAGTTAATAAAACTTTTTTAAAGGGAATCTGGCCTAAACCATAGCCAGTCATTAAAATCATTCGAGCTACCCACGGAAATAAAATCTCATGGGCTGTGACTAAAATATCTGTTGGGTGATAGGTTTTTAAGTCAGCTGTATTTTCTGGCCAACCTAAAGTTGAAAAAGTCCATAAACCAGAAGAAAACCAAGTATCTAAAACATCTTCATCTTGAATCCAATCAGAACCTGTTGGAGGAGTCGTTCCACAATAAACTTCTGCTCCTTTATACCAGACTGGAATGCGATGACCGTACCAAATTTGCCGAGAAATACACCAATCGCGGAGGTTGTTGATCCAGTTGAAATATGTTTTTTTGAAATGATTCGGCAGAATGTCTATTTCGTTAGAATCAACTACTTGGTGAAGCAGTTTTTTAAGGGTGGTTTTAGAACCCTTAGGGATACTGGTTAGGTTTGAATTTTCAGTTAAGGTAAATTCTTTATTAACATCAACAAACCATTGGGTTTTAGGTAGGGGTTCTATAATCGCTCCAGTTCTTTCAGCGGTAGAGACATTTTGAGTAATATCCTCTTCTTTAATTAATAAGTTTTCTGTTTTGAGCCAGTCTACAATAATATCTCTGGCTTCAGTTGTTTTTTTACCGTGTAAGTTTTTATTGCTGGTTAACATGCGAGCTCTTTCATCTATCACCTGTAAACCTTCTAAGTGATGACGTTCGGCAATTTCCCAGTCGATAATAGAGTGAGCTGGGGTCACCCCTAAAGCTCCGGTGCCCAATTCGGGATCAACAGATTCATCGGCAATAATTTTTATTTTTAAAGGTACATCACAAAAAACAATTTTATATTCTTGGCCGACAAATTTTTGATAGCGAGTATCGTTTGGGTGCACTGCCACGGCCACATCACCGATTTTGGTTTCGGGTCTGGTGGTAGAAATGGCAATAGGGAAGTCGGCGGAGTATTTGAAGGTGTAAAACTTGGCCTGGCGTTCTTCGTAAACTATTTCATCGTCGGCGATAGTGGTGGCCCCTTTAGGGTCCCAATTTATAACTCTAGACCCACGATAAATAAGGCCATCGTCATACATTTTTTTAAACATTGTCTTAACAGCCAAACTTAAGTCTTCGTCTAGGGTAAAAGCTTCTCGACTCCAGTCGCAAGAAGCTCCAAAAGTTTTAATTTGAGATTGAATTGTACCTCGACTGGCGGATACGAAGTCGGCAATTCTAGTTAAAAGTTCTTCTCGGCCTAAATCATAGCGTGATTTTTTTTCTTTTTTATAAATTTCTTTTTCCACTTTGGCCTGAGTAGCAATAGCAGCGTGGTCAGTACCAGGTAACCATAGAGTTTTGAAACCTTGCATTCTTTTGTACCTAATAGCTATATCTTGGATGGTCAAACCTAAAGCGTGACCTAAGTGTAAAATACCCGTAGCATTTGGTGGGGGCATCATGATGGTAAAAGGCTTGCCTGTTTGGTGGGGTAGATTGTCCGGGTTAAAAAAACCAGACTCTTCCCACATTTGGTAAATTTTAGCTTCTGTACTTTGAGGATCGTAAGGCTTGGTTAGTTTATCGTTCATATTATTGCCATATTAGCATAAAGCAGTGAAAAATATAACTGAAAACAGCTGTCTGGATAAAATGTTTATCCTTAGTAAATTGATTTTAATTGTGATAAATAATAGGGTGGTAGGTTAAAAACTTAACTCAAACTGAGAGATTGCCATTGGCGACAATTTGATCCAAATAAGAAGTAGAGAGGTTTATTTGAGAGGGTAGTTTAAGCCCAGCCACCATGCCAATCATGGTGGCATTGTCAGTCGTCATATTTTGTGGTGGAAATAATAAAAGGGGAGGGGAGTCGGTGGTATTTATTAAAGATGCCATATTTGTTCTTAATCTGGTGTTGCTTGCTACTCCCCCGCCAACGATCAAAGTTTTGACAGGGAAGTGGAGGAGGGCTTTTTTTGTTTTAGCAATTAAAACATCAACGACAGCTTGTTCAAATTCTAGTGCCAAATCTTCTTTCTCAACTGTGGATAACTTTTTACCTTCTATAGCGTAACGAACAGCGGTTTTTAAACCAGAAAAAGAAAAATCGTAGTCAGGCGAGTCAATCATTGGCCTAGGTAGCGTCCACTTGTCATTTTGGCCTCTATTTTCGGCTATTTCCGCTAAGCGCCCTATTTCAGGTCCTCCCGGGTATGGCAATTCTAAAAGCCTAGCTACTTTATCAAAAGCTTCGCCACAAGCATCGTCGCGAGTAGATCCAATTTTTTTGTAACTCCCCCATTTGTCTATAAAAATAAGTTCAGTGTGGCCACCAGAAACAATTAAAGCTAAAGCTGGTAAAACAGCCTCAGGATTGTCTATTAAAGGTGACATAATATGGCCTTCTATGTGATTGACTGGTATTAGGGGTTTGTCCCACAACAAAGCCAAACTTTTAGCAATATTTATACCAACCCATAAGGCAGGTTCTAGACCTGGTCCAGTAGTCACAGCAATAGCATCTATTTTAGGGGCAGTGGTGGGGATGTTGGCCCAAAATATTTCAGCCAAGGAGTCATTTTTTTGGAATAGGGTGTCGATGTAGTTTTTTTTCTTTTGAGGGGTAAGACGGTCGATGGTTTCTGTGGTCACTTGAAGTCCCGCGTCAGATAAGGCCTTTAAAATAACTGGTACTATATTTTTAGCATGTTCTCTTTTAGCTAAATTTGGTACCACTCCACCCCAGGCTTGGTGAATGTCTGTTTGGGAGGATACTACGTGGGCTAAGCTACGGAAAATAGGGGTGCTACTCCCCTGTTTATTATTAGAAATTTCAACTACCGACACCGCTGTGTCGTCACAACTGGTTTCAATGGCTAGAATAAGTTTTGACATAAGTAAGTTTTAACACAAAGTGTAGACGATAGGAAGTCGAACATAATAAAAGCTTATCTTTTAAAAAAGGTTTATTTTTTGCCATTTTTAAAGAAAGATGATATATTTTTACCGATATTTGGCCCTATCGTCTAACGGTTAGGACATCAGCTTTTCAAGCTGGTAATCCGGGTTCGATTCCCGGTAGGGTCACACTTAGGGATTTATCCCTCTCAAATTCTTCAGATAGCTTGTAAGGTAAAGATAATTTAGGTGTTCCATTAATTATTTCATCATAAGTTGGTAGTTCATCAAAAACTATATTAAATAAGCTCTTTAAAGCTGTAATATTCTCTTGTTTTACTAGCATTTCTACAGGGTGTTCCATTAAGTGTTTTACATATCCAACAAAAGCATGAACATCGTTTTCTTGAACCTCTATGTTATTTCTTTGTTGCCTAGTTTCTTCTATCTGTTTATGTAAATTATTTATCTTTTTTTCAAGGTCAGCTCTTATAACTTCATTCTTAGTTGAAATATAAGCGTCTATATTTTGTTGCTTTTCAGCTTCAAGATCAGCAACAGTATTTCCAACTTTAACAGAAAACTCACCAAGCTCTTTTTCTTTTTCTCTGTATTTATTAATTAAGGTAGCTTCAAGTGATTTTATAAACGCTTCATTTTTATACTCCAAACAAGAAACAAATTTTGTAAGAGCTTCATCAAATTTTTTCTTATTTACGCCAAAATATTTATGATTTCTACCACAATGATAAGTGGGTATTCCTTTACCAGATTTGCTTGTTGGCGAACTTCCTAAAAACGACTTACTACATAGGGGACACAATACAACCTCTTTATGGGGAAAATTAGGATTATCTTTCATCCTTTTTAATCTATGTGGATTATGGTTCTTATAAATCTCTATAGCGCCATCTAGTTTTTCGTCAATGTAGACTTTACCTTTGTTTGCCTTGTTAAAAGTATCAATGCTTATAAGCCCTTTATATTGCGTTTTAATGGGCGATTTTAGCCATTTCTCGGTGTTTATACCGCAATATATAGGTCTTTGCCTTATTCGCTGTAATTGCTTAATTGTGAGCTTTAGACCACCCCTTTTACCAATTATTCTTTCCTTATTTTTGGACCACTTGTTTTGCTCTTTGGACCTGTAACCCATAGCATTTACATAATCAACAACCTCCTGATCACTATGGTTAATACTCATCTCAAACATCTTAATAAAGAAATGAGCTCTCTTTGGATCGGGGACCTGTATAACTCTCTTTTTGCCATCAATAAATATCTTCTGGTTTAAATAGCCATCATCCGCCTGCCTCACCTTATAACCCTCTCTAACAAGATTAATTTCAGCCCCGATCATTCTGGTTAATATCTGATTGACCTCGCTTTTTCCTTGCTGAGCCATTACAAGCTCAGTTATTTCACTAGGATAAATTTTACTCCATTCATATTCAACATCTAAATGTTCAAGTGTATTTTTAGATGGTTGTATGATTCCACTAGCGTCTATTAGTTCAACCCCGTGTTTAGCTAGTTTTTGTTTTAAGCTTTCATAGCCAAATGTTCCATTTCTGGTAAATCTATCAATAGCTCGGAAAATAAGAAAATTAACTTTTTTAGGGGACCGCTTTATATATGAAAAAACCTCATCTATTACTGGTCTTTCATCTTTTCTTCCAGAAAACTGCTCTCTAAACACTTCTAAAACATCGGCTTGGTATCTATCCGCAATTCCACGGCAAATATTCTCTTGATCCTCAATGCTTTCACCCTGTTGAGCTTGCTTAGATGAGCTAACGCGACAATATATTAAACAGTGTTTTTGAAGTGGTGCATCTGCCATACTTTTATTATAACTCATCTTCTTTATTAATTTTAGCAAGCCACATATCAAAGAATATATCAGCCATTTGATCTTGCTGATCTCTTAGATCAAGTATCTGTTTCTCGGTCATTTCATCTGCTACAGGACCAAGAGCCTTTTTATATTCTTTTAAGCTAATCATATTGAAATTTAACCCGTTTTTCAGTTGTCCTCAGGGTTAGAAATAGAAACCAGGTGTTTTAAAATTTCGTTCTTATCAGACTTTTGATAATCTTCTTTATCGACCAATTTATTGAACCAGCGATGAATCATATCCTTGCTAAACCTTTGACTTTTTATTGCTGTTCCAAAGTTGATAAAACTACTTAATTCTGGTGACTTATCTTGTTCGTTGGTAAATCTTCTTTTAATACTTCTCATTTTCTCTGTGTTAATGAATAAAATGTAAACAAAAAAACCTCCCAAAAGGAGACACTAATAAAATGCTAAAAGCACTTAATGCATCCTTTTGGAAGGTTTTGCCAACACATAGCCTCGGCTTATCAAGTGATAAGCTATGGAGGGCCCCCAATAGGCTCAACTGCAGATATAAAATCTACCGAACTTGGGCTAATTTCCATTATGATCTTCGTGTTATCTACTATAAGATAGACAACCTTATTGACGATAATATGGGTATGGGTTAGGCGTTAAATTTTCTTAGGATCTAAACCCCATAAATATCTCTTTTTGTACAATGTTCAACCTAACTTATTTATATTATACCGAAATCATTAGAGATTTACAAATATAAATTATGCTACCTATTAAAAAACATTGCCATTTTTCTCTCTTCTTCTCCTTCTCCAACTAACTCAAACTGGAAATTTTTATTCATTTTAAACTTAATTAGACTTATTCCAACGTCTTCAACTTTTTCTTTATTCATCTTGTCAAAAACCTCAGCTTTATACGCAGTATCTGGATTATCCATGAGATGTTTTCCTTTACTCTCCATTATATAAACTAACTCTAGTGAATCACTCTTTCCTTTTTTAGCCACAACGAAATCTGGTCTAATTTTGCCCTTTTTCCAACCATTTACAGCGTACCAACTTTTCTTTTCTGCCATATTCCTAACCCACCACAATACATCTTCTTTTTTATCTACTAAATTAGCTACTCTTGCTTCAAGATCGTTCATAGATAATCTATCTGATTTTTCAAAAAGATTATTCGAAAATAGATTGTATTCATCTGGGTAAACTTCACTTTCTTTAGGTAATGAATATCCAATTTTTTCATCTGCCGATACTACTAATCTTAATTTTTTGTTTTTTACTGATTTGTCAAAAATCTCTTTTTCTTGCTTCTCTTTGTCTTCTTCAAGTCTCTTAACTATTTCTTGCGTTATAAAACCACTATTACTATCAATTTTATTTTTATCCGCCAATTTTTTAAACTCTTTTACAAGTTTTTCTGCTATCTCATAAGATATAAAAGCATTATCTGTAACATCGGTAATTCTTCTTGCTAAATAACTTTTATCTAAAGCACTACCAAAATCCTCTTTTAGTTCTTTTCTTTCAGTCTTTTCCAGATCAATCAAATATTCATACCCTTCTTTTTGATTATTTAAAAGAGGTAAAATATTTTCTTTTAACCATTTTCCTAATGAATTACTATCCCATTTTAAACTAGGCTTAATATCTACTTCATAAGAAAATCTCCTATAACTATTTTTTTCTTTTACAACCCACACAGGAAGATATAGAGATTCTGGATATTTATTTAGTATATCTTGCCTTATTTTGGTTTTTACTTTTCTAGATCCCGTTGGACCAGATTCGGGATTTACATTCTTAACCAAGTCTCCTAAACCTTCCTCGTTGAATCCTTTGGTTATATTTTTTAACACATCAATAGTTTCACCTCTAGTAAAATATACATAACTCTCATCAAGCTCTGATACTCCTGTTTTTTTTGCGTAAGGTTGTCTTAGAATTCTACCTACCAACTGTGTCATAGAAGATTCAGACCTAGCGCTTGGAATCACTCCTAATATGTAAGCAAAAGAGCAATCCCACCCTTCTTTTAAAGCCTCTTTTGTAATTATGTATCGTATCTCACAAGATTCTGATAAAAGCTTTTCTTCTTTAATTTCATCCAATTCACTTGATTTAACGGCAATCTCAAAAGCTGAAATACCTTTACTTATTAAATATTCTCTAACATCTTCACTATGAATAAAGTTTTTACCCCTTTGCTCTTTTCCTGTTCTTTCAACCTGTATAAGAGCAATTGGTCTTATATAAGTCCCATTTTCACCCCTAAGTTCTACTGCTTTCTTTTCCAATGATTCTCGTTTTTTCTGTATATTGTCAATCATTTCTTTCCAATTTTGACTTTCGGTAGGGGGGTATAGATGCATGTCAAGTTTGATCATATCTTCTGATTCAAGCTCCTTCCCTGTAATCTCAACTAAAACATTCATACCCTTTCTTTCAAGTGGAGTAGCAGAAAGTCCGACAATCATGGCTGGATTAAGGCCGTCCAGTGTATTTCTAGCATTATCAGAAAACATTGTATGAAATTCATCAACTATGATTAAAGGATTGAGGACCCTTATTACATTTCCCAAACTGGTTTTAACTATTTTTCGGTTAAATATATTATCTGGTATAAAGTCTAAATTCGGTATTTTTTTAAGTAGTTCTTCATGTTTTTTATGTTGGTTATCATGCGGGAAAAAGTCCAGATATGCTCCACTATCTTTAAATACTTTCAAATTTTCTTTTGTGGTCCTGTTAGCTGAGCCCATCATAAGCATTAAAACCACGAGATTATCTTCAACATCCTGTTTTCTTATAGGGTTTCCTTTTTCAACAATTAAAGTTTTATTTCCGCTACACTGGTCCAACCATTGCCTGTAAACATGATTCTTATTTCTTAAATTTTCTATAGTCTGCCTGTAAATTGTTTCTCTATGGGTGATCCAAACCACAAGCCCCGTTCTTTTTTGTGCAAATAAATTTTGATATTCTCTTATTGCTTCTATTGCTATTAAAGTTTTTCCACCTCCCGTAGGAACCTTTAAACATACTCTAGGATACGGTTCTCCTAAGCCATTTTGCGGTCTATCCCTAAAATCAAGGTCTAAAGCTCTATAAAGAGAATCAACATAAAGTTTCTTATCAACTTTTTCTAAAGCATCTTTTTGCTTTTTAGCTTCTTTGAAAAAGCTTGTAAGCGCTTTTACTACTTTGCCTTGATAATCTTTTAAAATCATAAAAATTTATCTTTTTTCAAATAAGTTGTATGGAATACTCACAAACTGGATATTAAGCTCTTCTAATTTATCATTATCAAGAAAACAAGCAGGAGCGTAGACTATTTTTTTACCCGAGTCTTTTTTGTTTACTTTTTCAGCCCAGTCTAAAGTAATAGCTAGATCCTTAAGGTCTTTTAGATCGTTTTTATATATTAAATAAACAGATTCACTTCCTGATTTTCCAGAAAAATAATCTTTTTCTCTTATCTTCTTTTCATCTGGATGATTTTTACCAGTCGCTAAGTAGTAAACATATTTTGCAAATTCTTTATAAGTTGGAAGTTTTCCAGAAAGTATAGAATCAGCATCTATTGACGGACCCAGATTATAATAAGTAAACCCAGATTTGATTTTCTCTTGTTTTATAACTTTTCTAACCCTTTCTGCGGTGATTTTGTTAGCATAGTCTTCCATTTCAACTAGAATAAATTTTCTATCAGAATTATCCTTTAGGTTTTGACTGAGAACTGCATGTGCTGTTGTCCCGGAACCAGCAAAAGAATCTAGCACTATATCTCCATGTTTAGATCCCATTTCAATTATTCTCATCACCATTTCTGTTGGTTTTGGATATGTAAAGATTTTCTTACCAAAAATTTTCTTTAAAGATAAGGTGCCTTTCTCTGTATTTACATCTTTATCATTCCATATAGATCGAGCCATTCTAGTTTTCTTTCTATATTTTTCTACAATTTGATATTCATCTCCAGATTCCATAACCTTTCCAACGATCTCTTTATTAAGATTATTCAAGGATTTTTCTTTTCCCCAACGCCAAACTGTTTTAATACCCTGAGATTTTTTTGGATAAACTTCAACCCAACCTCTCTTTTTTTTAAGCGATATTTCAAAAAAACCTTCAGAATCTTTATTTTTAGGATTAAGATAAAAAGGATAATATAGGTTAGGACGGTTTCCTATATGAAAAGCAGTGTTCCTATTTCTCAGTTCACGAATCTCAAATCCACCAATTTTATCCTCATAAGGAAATGTTTTATCTGGATCATATAAATCATTTATTTCCGTTTTACTACCACTCTTGTAAATTAATAAATAGTCATGCATACGAGCAACACCACCATAATCTCTACCCCTAGGGTTACTTCCCACTGTTACGCAAGCCACAAAATTTTCTTCCCCAAATATCTCGTTCATAAGTGTCCATAAATACTCAACTTCATTATCATCAATACTTACGAATACAACACCATCTTCTGACAACAACTCTTTTAAAAGTTTTAGTCTAGGGGTCATCATACAAAGCCATTTATCGTGTCTAGTTAAATCTTCTCCCTCCTTACCAACAACAGTTCCGACCCAGTCTTGAATTAGTGGACTATTTACTTCATCGTTATAGACCCACCCTCCGTTTCCAGTGTTATAAGGTGGATCAATATAAATACACTTAACTTTTCCTTGATATTTTGGTAGTAGAGACTTAAGAGCTAAAAGGTTATCTCCATGAATAATTAAATTTTCATCCTCACCTTTACCCTTGAGAGAATTTTTATCATCTTTCTCTAATGTATGGTATGGGACCGATAAATGGTGGTTCCAGACCGCAGATTTTCCTTTAAAATATAATGATGGCATAGTCTTTATTATACCCGATACCATACTAAATACTAAATTCATTGTGGATGTCTAAAAAGTCACTTCATACTTAACCTGTTTGCCATCCCAATAAAAGCGTTATTTAGCTTATCGTTAGCTCTTAAATATCTAACATAGTTTCTAGTTGGCTTACCTTTATAGTGGGTTCGCTTAACCTTTGCTTCTAGTTCATCCACATCAGGGCAAGATATATTACCAAACTGCTTAGCATAACCACTTAGATTTCTACTTTCATAAGTAAGATCATAGCAATGCCGACAGCCGAAATAATCACCAACTTTATATAAAACCCCAATTCTTTTACCACAATATAGGCCATTTTTAGACAATGGACATATAAACCAATATCTTTCACCACCATATCTACAAGGAGTAGTGGTTAAAAGGACTTTATAATCAAAATCTTTTTTCTCTCCAGTGTCTCTATCTGTTTGAGTATAGTAAATCCTCAGATAAGGATCAGGAATATTTGTATTAGACACTACACCAACACTATTTTTATCTCTAGACCATCCACTTATCCAAGTTATAACTCCCGAATACCAACCTTTAAAATATCCATACTTTTTCAAAAATTGCACGCTTATTTTTCTTAATCCATCTGCTTCTATTTTGCTCATATTGCCGAAATCATTAAAGATATTGTCCTAATTTCCATAACTTTCCACGATTTTCCAAGGTTTCCCTATATTTTAGGATAAAACCTAATATCCTAATCTTGTTAATACTTGTTCTATAACTAAATGGGTAAGTCTTAACAATTCTTAACATATAAAAAGTATTGAAAAATAATGCTTATTTTCAAGGTGTTGTTATTAAATCAAAGCTACTAAATACTTTATTCCACTTAATTATGGTATTTTCTATAGTGTTCCATTCTAGGTATGGAGAGCTCACAAAACGACAAAACGGACTGAACTGCTTCAGTCCGTTTTTGCGTTTTGTGAAGCCGGAGATATGTTTTGTCAGCAGACAAAACAATTGAGGCCGGGTCTGGAAAATTCACGAGTGGCGACGAGTGAATTATTGTGGATCACAACGAATTTAGTGCGCGTAGCGATACACTGAGTCCGGGTCTGGAAACCCCGCCCTTTTAAAAGGGTGGGGTATTGTGACCACAACAAATCATGCGCGCAAAGCGCTCTACTTTGCTACAATTACCCTATGTCTAAAATAGAAATTGCAATAGGTGTGGTCCATAAAGTGCCAGCAGATTTACGCCTAGCTCTAACAAGCGACCTGCAAGTAAAAGCAGTATGGAATAAATTAACGCCACTGGCTCGAAATGAGTGGATTTGTTGGATCGTCTCTGTTAAAAAATCAGAAACGAGAAAAGAACATATCAAAAGAGCAATGTCGGACCTTAAGGCAGGTAAGCGCCGGCCGTGTTGCTGGCCAGGGTGCCCACATCGGTAAAATCTAAAAATTAGCGTTTGGTATTTTATGAAGGTATATTTCTCGACTCTAAGTAAAAAATTTGGTACATTTTGGAAGTTAGAAATGCGCGATTAGCTCAGTGGTAGAGCGCTTCGTTGACATCGAAGAGGTCGGAAGTTCAATTCTTCCATCGCGCACAGTTTGTTTTTTAAATAAAGTCAGGTAGGATGGTGGTTTGAAATAGGTCTTTTGGTGAGTAAGTAGAAATAGGAGAGACAAAAATGTTCAAGATAAATAATGTTTGTTTAAAATGCAGGGGAAGAAAATGGTTGTGGGTTACTGTGGATGGTTTAAGGGCTCAGGCTTTGTGTTCTTGTAACCGCAAGTAAAAAGAGTTTATTTCAAGTCGGGTAGGTATTTTTATACTTATCCGGCTATTTTAAATGTAAATAGTTATAAATATCTTCAATAGCTTTAACAGCATCACCGGCAGCGATATTGTTTTGGTGGTACAGAGCGTCGGTGCAGTCACCGGCGGCCCAAATACCTTTCTGACTAGTAGTTTGAGTTCTGTGATCTATTTTAATAGCTCCATAGTCATCTGTATCCACTAAGTCGGCAATAAAACTAGTGTTAGGGACAAAGCCAATTTCCACAAAAATACCATCAGTTTTTAGAGTAGTTTCTTCCCCACTATTATTATCTTTGTAAGTAATGCCAGTCACAAATTTATCACCTATCACAGTAGTGGGGGTAGCATTTAAAATAGCGGTCATTTTAGGGTGAGAGAGAACTTTGTCGGTGGTGATTTTGTCGGCTTTAAATTTCGGGCCTCGGTGAAGTAGAGTGACACTTTTAGTATAAGCAAGGAGTTGGGAGGCTGATTCAAAGCCGGCATTGCCTCCTCCAATCACTACTACGTCTTTGTCGGTAAAAAATGGCCCATCACAAGAGGCACAGTAGGTAAGGCCCTTCTGGTCGAATTCTGCGGCTCCTGGGACGTTTAACTGACGCCTGTTAGAACCAGCCACGTTAAGTACGGTTTTAGCGCTAAAAGAATCACCAGTTTCAACTGTGACATTAAACTCGGTATCATTTTTAGCGACAGTTTGCACTTTACCACTATTACCGGTTTTAATAACAAAAGTATCAGATTCATATTGTCTAACATGAGCTTCCAATTTTTTGGCGAGATCGTTGCCGGATATGGATTGTTCTCCAATCCAGTTGTGAATGTCAGGCGAAACTTGAGATTGACCACCAAAATCTACCGTTAAAAGGAGGGTGTTAATTTTTTTTCGAGCAGCGTAAACACCAGCGGCTGCGCCGGCGGGTCCTCCACCAATGATAATTAAATCGTAAGTCATAAAATAAAATATGGGCGAGTTAGATAATAATTAAGCTAAAAACTTTTGGTAGCTAGGTATTTTTTAAAATTTTAAAACAGAAATAGTTTATAAGTGAGAGACTTACTTTTTGTCTTTATTGTCACGACCACGGCGCAAAAAAGCGGGAATAGAAGACCAGTCATCTTCATCATCTTCATCAGTATCAGAAGGGATATTAAAATTTTCTATTGGTTCTTTGGTGGCTCTACTGCCAAAAGGGGTGCGATTGCTAGCTTGGTTAGCAGTTTCTGTTCTGACTTCTTTAGGAGTTTCTTTAGTTGCTTCTGTTTCTGAATTGAAATTAAAGAGACCAGATTTTTTCTTACTAGATTCTGGAAAACCACAAGCGATAACAGTGACTTTGATTTCGTTTTTCTTGAGTTTGTCGTCGTGAATAGCACCAAAAATAACTTTAGCATCGGTATCGATGGATTCGGTAATAACTTTAGCGGCTTCTTGGATTTCAAACATCGTCATGTCGGAGCCACCGGCAATAGTAAATAGAACCCCCTTAGCTCCTTCAACAGATAAATCAAGAAGGGGAGAATTAATAGCATTTCTAGCCGCTTCTATGGCTCTATTGTCCCCGGAGGCATTACCAATACCCATTAAAGCTGAACCAGCATTTTGCATAATAGCTCTAATGTCGGCAAAGTCGACATTGATAATACCAGGAATGGTTATAATATTAGAAATACCTTCAACCGCTTGGCGGAGAATTTCATCACACATTGAAAAAGCTGATTCGGCCGTAGTGTCTTTAGAAATTAAGCCCAGTAGTCTGTCGTTAGGGATAACAATGACAGCGTCGACTTCTTTTTGGAGTTCAGTTAGCCCTTTATCAGCTAAATGCATTCTTTGTTTACCTTCAAAAATAAAAGGCTTAGTCACCACAGCTACTGTTAAAGCACCTTGTTCTTTGGCCACTCGAGCTATAACTGGGGTAGCGCCAGTACCGGTGCCACCACCTAAACCACCAGAAACAAAAACCATGTCCGCTCCTTTAATGACATTTTGAATGTCTTCTAAGCTTTCTTCGGCGGCTTTACGGCCAATTTCAGGGTCCATACCAGTTCCTAGGCCACGAGTGAGGTTTTTACCAATGTGAACTTTTTTATTAGCCGGTGAATGATGTAAATGCTGAGCGTCGGTGTTCATGGTAATAAATTCAACTCCACGAACTTTAGTTTTAACCATGTGATTGACAGCATTAGTACCAGAACCACCGACTCCGATGACTTTAATACGGGCAAAAGCTTCAATTTCTGGTTGGATTTTAGGCATAAATGTAAAAAATGAATAACAACTTCGGAATTTATAGTATCAAATGAGGGGGAAAAAGCAACACTAGACTTTTTTGATTTGAATGGTTAGGGTAATATTTCTTTAATCCAACGCCAAAGATTTAACAGAATATTTTTGAATATTTGTATATTCATATTTTCTTCGGGTTCTATATCTTTAGCCATTAGACATAATCCATAAGCCACCGACCAAGCTGAGTCCCTAATTTGATTGCGGGAGTTAGCAGCCACAATAGGTATTGAAACTTTAGCTGGTAGTTTAAAGAAATTTTTAGCTCTATTTTCTATTTCGTTAATACCAGATCCACCGCCAGTGATAATAATTCCTGCTGGTAAGAGTCCTGACCGTCCGAGGCGTTTAAGATGGTTTTCTATGAATTCAAAAATATCAGATAGTCTAGCTTCTACAATTTGGTCTAATTTTTTTTGATGAGAAATATTTTTATCAGTTTCGCTAGTTTTTATTTTTTCTGCTTCTTCTATTGGAATCTGAAAGCCTAGTGCAATATCGTTGGTGATGTCAGTTGACCCAATAGGGAAAACTCGGAGTGAAATTGGTAAACCTTCTTCAAAAATAACAATGGAAGTAGTTTGAGAGCCAATATTAGCTAGGACGCAACCAGCAGTTTTTTGTAAAGGGGTAGTGACAGCAAAACTAGCAGCTAGTGGTGCAGCTATAATGTCATCAACATGGAGACCACAAGCACTAATAGCACTGAGTAAATTTTTTAAATGAGGGGCAGAATAAGTAATAAATAAAACTTGAGCTTCGAGGCGTGAGCCTTTCATACCATCGGGCCGGCCAATTATTTTTTTACCATCTAGCCTGTAGGCTAAAGGAAAGCGCTGAATGACTGTTTTATTAGTTACATCAAGATTGCCCTCACTCGCATCTATGGCGCGGTTGATGTCGGTGTTATTTATTTCACTATCAGCTCTTGAAACGATAATACCCCCTTCAACCACTTTGGATTCTAAAGTAGAACCACCAACAGATAAAATAATATGTTTAACTTTCACACCAATGATTCTTTCAGTCTCACTGATGGTGTCGTTTATAGATTGAACAACTTCGTCGAATTGAACAATATAACCTCGACGCAAGCCACGGGAATTTTTTTTAACCAAAGCTAAAACTTGAGGGACCTTGGTTTCTGGTCTGTATTCACAGGCGACCGCCCGAACAAAGGCGGTACCGATATCAAGTCCGATGACGATGTTTTTGTTCATGAAGATTTAAAGAGGCTAAAGTTTGCCTCTCTATTCTCTCCATTGTACTACCATGTGAGTAACCTTTCAAATGAAGTAATCCGTGGATAAAAAGAAAAGCCACAAAACTTAGGTAATTCATGTCGTGCTTATTATGGTCACGACTAGCTTTTGCTAAGTTAACAAAAATTTCTCCATCGGTTTTTGTTAAAGGAAAAGATAAAACGTTGGCCGCTGTGTTTTTTTGGCGAGTGATTTTATTTAAAGACCGAGCTTTGGTGTCGGCCATAAAAACTAAACTTAAGTTATATTTAGAACCTAAGATTTTATTTTTTAATTGTAAGAAAGGAAGCCTAGGGATAGGCCGCCGAGTGAGATTTTTTTGACTAATAGTTAAATTGTCTGACGCGTCCATATTTTTTCAGTTTTTCCATTTCAATAGATTTTTCTATTCTTTTAAGTTTGTCTTGTTTTTTCTTCAGAGGAGATTTTGGCCTAGTATTGTATCTGTTGGTTTTCATGAATTTTACATGCCCCAAAGAACGAGCCCGCTTAGAAAAGCGACGCATGACACTGGCGTTTGATTCAGTTGGGTTTTTTTCTATTGATACTATAATTGCCATAACAGAAATAGGTTACCATAATGCAAATTTTATGGCAACAGCTAGAGATAAATTATTTAATTTTCTTTAAATAGGTAGCCAAATTCTCTATTTTGACAGTTTCTTGGCTACGAGTGTCCATGTTGCGAACGATAACCGTTTTATCCATTGCTTCTTTTTGACCTAAAATAATGACATAAGGCACTTTCATTTTCTCTGCTTTACCTAATTGGGCCCCGAGCGAATCTTTAGATAAAGAGTGAGCGACCGGTATTTTAGCTTTGCGCAAGACTTCGGTGACTTCAAAACTCATTAATTTGGCGTCGAAAGACAATTGAATAAAAAAGACCTTGGCTTTTTTAATAATGCGAGGACAAGGGAAGTTGTATTCTGGCATTGACATAATACGATTAACACCGAGGCCAGCTCCGACGCCAGGAGTATCTTTTTTAGCGCCTAACATTTTACTTAAATAGTCATAACGACCACCACCAGCTAGGGACAAAGGATTGTCATCCTCAGTTTTAGCTTCAGGAATGATTTCAAACACCGTGTGGGAGTAGTAGTCTAAACCACGAACTAAATTACTATTAATAACATAAGGAATAGACATTTTGTCTAAATATTCCAACACTTCTTTAAAATGTTTTTTACTTTCTGGGGTTAAAAAACTAACGGTTTCAGGGGCTTCTTTTTTAATGTCAGCACATTTATCATTTTTACAATCGAGAACTCTAAGAGGGTTATTTTTTAGTCTAACTCGACAATCAGCACAAATATTTTTAGCGTGTTTACGATAATAAGCCACCAATTCTTTACGATATGAACTTTGAGAGTCTTTGTCGCCAATACTGTTTATGGCGACAGTATAATTTTTAATACCGACTTCATTTAAAATTAAAGTTATTAAATGAATAATCATGGCATCGGCAATACTTTTTTTGGTACCCATGATTTCTAAGCCAAATTGATAGAGTTGGCGTTGACGGCCTTTTTGAGGTTTTTCATGCCTGAAAAAAGGACCATGATAATAAAACATTACAGGTTGAGGTTTAGACGCTAAGCCGTGTTCAAAATAAGCTCGCATGACAGAGGCAGTTCCTTCTGGCCGTAGGGCTAATTTATCACCCCCTTTTGTTTTCATGGTGTACATTTCTTTTTCAATAATATCGGTAGCATCACCAACGCCTCTAATAAATAGATTTTCTTTTTCAAAAATTGGGGTTTCAATTGGAGTAAAACCATAATAAAGAGCTACTTCAGCAGCTTTTTCAAAAAAACCTTGCATATATAATAAGTCTTCTCCGATTAAATCTTGAGTTCCTTTCGGGCGCTGAAAATCTTCTTTAATAGGGGCAGATTTTTTGGTGGTTTTAGGGGTTTTGTTGGCAGGGGTGGGCATATTTTTAGAGCGTGTTAGTTATTAAAATCTTGCGGGTAGCCAGGGAATAAACTTATTTTAGTTAGGGGTAATAATCTAGCTAGAACCCGACCTTTGACTAGTTTTTCTGGTAAAGCTCCCCAGGTTCTGGAATCTAAACTCGACTGTCTATTGTCACCCATAACAAAATATTCATTAGAAGTCAGGGTAATTTCTTGAGGTTTATAAGAAAAATCAGTGGTTAAATAAACTTCATCTAACTTTAAATCTGTTCCACTAGGGTCGGTAATAGTAACATTAGAGTGACCAATAGTTACCGTTTCTCCTGGTAGACCAATAACTCTTTTGATAAAAAATTTAGATGGGTCCTCAGGGTATCTAAAGACAACTACTTCGCCTCTTTGGGGGCTTTTAAAATGGTAAGAAAATTCATCAATGACTAAATATTCCCCATTTTTATAGGTTGGATCCATAGACTCTCCGCTGACGATAAAGGGTTGAGCCACAAAAGCTCTAACGGGAACGACTATTAATAAAGTAATGAAAGCAAATTTAACAATATCAAAAATAGTTTGTTTGGCTTCTTCAGACATGGGAGAAAGTTATTTATAATGTTAGTATATAATACTATATAGTCATTTTTGACGCAAGTGATATTTTTATTGTATAATTTAATTAAGATGCCTATTTTTAAACACTTTCAGCACTTTTTTAAGCCTCAGACTAAGGACTATGGCTTAGATGAAAATACCGACAAAATAACTTGTTTAATTGTTGGTTTAGGTAATAAAGGTGAAAAATATGACCAGACTCGCCATAATATTGGGCGGCAAATAGTGGCCAAATTAGTGTCTGATTTAGGGGAAAACTCAGTTTACAATCAAAAAGTGGATGCTTTGGTTGCCGATTTTGTTTATAAGGGGCATAAAGTAGTTACTTTAATGCCGGAAAATTATATGAATAATTCTGGGGTCTCTGTTGGTCATTATTTGAATTTTTTTAAAGGATCTTACTTTATTATCGTGGTTCACGATGAGTTGGACTTACCTTTAGGAAAAATAAAATTATCTCACAGTCAAAATGCTGGTGGACACAATGGCGTTCAGTCTGTTTTTAATCAAATTTCTAAATTAACTAGTGATATTTTGCGAGTACGAGTAGGTATTGGACCAAACGATACAGCCGATGACAAGATACGACAGATGAGAAAATTTCAAACTAAAAATTTTGTTTTAGGGCAATTTACAGCTAGCGAAGAAGTTAGTTTAAAAGAAGTTCAAGTAAAAGCAGTCGCAGTTCTGAAAACTTTACTTAATGAAGGAGAGGAGTCGGCTCAAAAAATATTAAACAATTAAAAAACTCGCCCTGGGGCGAGTTTTTTTAATTTAAATTGATTACTTTTTATCTTTGTCGGCTTTATTTTTTTCGCTTTCTTCTATTTCTTTTCGTCTATCACCTAACATTAAAGTCATTCGTTGATGTTTTGGTTCAAATAAATTAATAGTGAAATCATAAGTTTTACCAAGTTCTAGTTTTGATCGAATGTCATTTTCATCGGCAAAATCAGAAATATGGACTAGGCCAGCCACCCCTTCTTCTATTGAGACCAAGGCGCCATGCTTATTGTATTTTATAACTACACCAGATACGATGTCGCCTTTTTTAAACTTGCCTTCAACTTCGTCCCAAGGATTTGGTTTCAAGGCTTTGATTGATAGAGAGATTTTATCATCTTTAATCTCTATAATTTTAGCTTTTATTTTATCACCAGCTTTGTATAGTTCTCTTGGATCTTCCACTAAAGACCAGTTTAATTCTGATATGTGGACTAAACCTTCTAAACCTTCTTCGATTTTTATAAAGATACCAAAGTCAACAGCTCCAGTGACTTCACCTTCAATAATGTCTCCAACACTAAAACTGTCGACAATCGCTTTTCTAGATTGACTATCTAAGTTCTTTTCTGAAAATATCAACTTACCTTCTTTGGGTTCAGCCCCAATAATAATGACATCAACATTCGTTCCTTTCATTTTTTCTAGTTCTTCTATGATTTTGTCTTTATCTCCATCTGGTACTCGAGGATAGTTTTCTGGTTTTAATTGAGAGGCAGGCAAGAAACCATCAATACCTTCCCAAGAAATAATTAAGCCACCTTTGTTGACATCTTTTACAGTTAGAGAAAAGACCTCTTTTTGTTTCATTGCTTGTTCAACTTTATCCCATAAAATAGCTTGTTTAGCTTCTTTTAAAGATAATTCAATATAACCGTCTTCACCTTCTGGGGTCACTACTTTAGCGGTGACGGTGTCACCGATATTAATTTTTTTAATTAAATCTCGAGCATTAAAGTATTCTCGGCCAAAAATCATACCGGTACCATATGGTGGTAAGTCTACAAACAGGGCCATTTTACCTTTGGCAATCACTCGACCGTCGATCAGAGAGTCTATT
Organism: Minisyncoccia bacterium; assembly: GCA_041601795.1. Taxonomy (GTDB): domain Bacteria; phylum Patescibacteriota; class Minisyncoccia; order Phycocordibacterales; family XYD1-FULL-46-19; genus JAUPUJ01. Next base: position 619 of record JBFIHK010000004.1, on the reverse strand, counting down.
TCTGGTCGATTAGGGGTGTTTTTTATAATGTCATCCATCACACCAATAGATGGATCTTTTTCTTCTAGTTTATTGGTCATAATTTTTAAATTAACCCGACTTTAAGTATCAGGCCTTGGCTTATAGTAGACGTGGCTCATTTAGGCTCCGAGTCACTATAAAATCCAAGTTTATTAATAACAGTAAATAGTACCTAAAATTTTAAAAAAATCAAGTCTGAAGGCTTATAAAACAACTTCCACATAAGATAGTTTTATGTTAATATTATAATATCACTAGGCTGGATGATGGGAGCCAATTAAAACCTGTGAATAAGAAGTCTTATCTTATAGGGTAAGTTGAAAGTCTGTATTATTGGTGAATTTTAAGGGTATTTTTAGTTAAATTTTGTATATATAATTAATTTTTTTTAGCAATGGTAATTACTTATTCTGGACTGTCTTTTATTCGTTTATCTTTTGGTAATTTAGTTATTGGTTTAAACCCAGTGGCTAAAAGTCATAAAATTAAAACTGCTCGTTTTGGAGCTGATATTGTGATGACTAGTTTAAATTCCGAGGCTTTTAATGGGGTAAGTGAATTGTCTTTTGGTAATAAAGAGTCTTTTGTGATAGATGGC
>JBFIHK010000003.1:0-39935 GCA_041601795.1 Minisyncoccia bacterium | reverse complement strand
GTGGTGGCTAAAATATCTTTAGACTTTTCTTCTATTTTTTGATCGCCAAAGACTTCCAGTTTTCTCATTCTAACTAAAAGATCTTCCTCATATTCAGCTTCTATTTTTTTAATTAACTCCACTAAAGCTTCTTCTTTAGATAGATTAGAAATACGAGCCAATTCTTTCTCGGCTTCTTCTGCTTTGGAGCTTATTTTAGCCTCTAAAGCTTTTATGTCTTCGTGCTTGTTTTTTAGACTTTCCGTTTCAGTGTCTATGTCTAATTGTCTTTTGTCTAATAGTTCATCTTTTTTAAGAAGTCTGTCTTCTAGTTTTTTTAGACTAGCTTCTTTTTCTTTTTCAGCTGTTTTGGCTTCTAATATTATTTTAGAAGCTTCTTTTTCAGCATCGGCAGTAATTTGTTGAGCTTTATCTTTGGCTTCTAAAAGTGATTGCTTAACTTTTAGCTCCATGGAACCTTTTTGGCCCAAGGTAACCAGCCAGCGCAAGAAGTAGCCAACAACAATTCCTCCTAAACCGGTAGTACCGGCTAGTATAATTACAGTTGCAAGTGTCATAGGTCGTTTGTAAATTTACCCGACCTGATTTTTTACTTAGAGTCAATAAAAACGGGCGAAAGCTGATTTAAATTGTAAGAATAAAGGTAGTGTTTCAAATTAAAGTTGGTTATTCGTCCTCGTGACAGCAAAAATTCAAGTTAGGCAATTCTTATTTAATTAATAAATTGAATACTTGAATCTTAGCAGATATATGGTCTGATGTCTAATATTAGTTTAATTCTAAATAAATAACAAAAAAGCGAGGTTATCCTCGCTTTTTTGTTATTTTTTACTTTTTGGCTTGACCACTTGGTCTATAATACCGTACTTTTTGGCTTCATCGGCCGACATATAAAAGTCGCGGTCGACATCTTTTTCTATTTGTTTTAGAGGTTGACTAGTAAAGCTCGCTAACATTTTATTTAAGTTATCTTTAGTTTTTAGAATATGACGAGCTGTAATCTCAATATCAGAAGCTTGACCCTCGGTGCCTCCTAGTGGTTGATGAATCATAATTTCGGAGTTAGGTAGGGCTAGGCGCTTACCTTTGGTGCCAGCACCTAGAATAAGAGCGCCACCGGAGGCCGCAATGCCAACACAAATAGTCGATACATCAGGAGCAATATGGTCCATGGTATCGATCATAGCTAGAGTAGAGGTAACAGAACCACCAGGTGAATTAACATAAAGTTTAATATCTTTTTTAGGATCTTCAGACTCTAAAAATAAAAGTTGGGCAATGACAATATTGGCTACTTGGTCATCTATAGGGCCACCTAGAAAAATTATTCTTTCTTTTAAAAGGCGAGAATAAATATCATAGGCTCTTTCGCCGTAGGTTGATTTTTCAATAACTGTTGGTATAAGCATATTTTTTAAAAATTAATTATTTAAAGCGAGTATAGACAATTTTTAATTTAAGAGCAATTAATCTTTAACCTTAGGGGTTGGTTTAGGGTCTAATAAATCCATCACTTTTTCATTAGTTAAAACATTAACCACATAGGACTGAAGTCTAGCCTCATCTACTTTTTCGGCTTCTTTGCCCATTTGGCTTTTTAACATCTCGGCATATTTAGTTACTTCTTCTGAGCTAGGTTTTATTTTTTCTGCTTCAGCTAAAGTGTGAACTACTAAACCAAAAACAACTCTTTTTTTAGCTTCGCCTTGCCAAGCTTCTTTAAGCTCCACTTCTGTTTTCTTTAAATGGGTTAAATAATCATCAAATTTCATACCCATTTGTTCTATTTGATGTTTCATTTCGCCCAACATTTTACTTGTTTCGTGTTCTATTAAAACTGGCGGTAGTTCAAATTTAGCGGCTTCTCCAATAGCTTCAACTATAGCTAAACGCTTTTTTTCTCTGGCCTTGTGTTCTTTCTCGGCTTGGATGTTGGTTTTAATTTTGGTTTTAAAGTCAGCTACAGATTCAAAGGGACCGAAAGTTTTAACCATTTCGTCTGTTAACTCTGGTAGGGGGGTGGTTTCATCTGCAGGGTTTTTATCGCTACTTGCTTTTTGCTTTTGAGTTAATATTTCAGTGATCACTTTTTCTACCTCTTCTTTGGTTACCTCTGTATCTAGGGGGTGTTTTTTATCTGTAGCTTCTGCTATTTTTTTATAATCAGGAAGTTTTACTTCTGGCATAACTGCAGTTTTAATTTTAAATTCTAGAGGGTTATTTTTAGCTAATTTTGTTAAAACAACTTCAGGGGCTCCAATGGCATCAATTTTTTTATCTTTGATAACTTCGGGGTAAACTTTTTTAATAGTAGTGTCGGCCATTTCTATTAAAATATTGTCTTCTCCTACTTTGTCTATTAAAACTTTCTCAGGAGCCATGCCAGGCCTAAAACCATCTATTTTTGTTTTTTGACTTAAAGTTTTTAGGGCTTGTGACCAACTTGTCATAAAAGCTTCAGTGGGAACAGAAACTTCAATTTCAAGTTCACTTTGGGGTAATTTTTTTATATCTACTTTCATGGTTAATTTATATTAAATGTTAATGGTTATTTATTGTTAAATAGAGTTTAAAAATGGATGTTAGTTGGACTTGGAATGTAAAAACAAAGATGAAGCGCTTAAACGCTTCAGGGAACTTCTAGACCAGCCTTGTTTACTTTACATTAATTAATATCCGTGTCAATTTCTTTGACTATTTCTTCAAAGCTGTCAAAATCAGCCTCATTTAAATCGTTTTCTATATCTTCTAAGCTAATAGATGAGTTAAAGTCTCCACTGGGAGTGATATCGGTGGTGTTTGTAGTTTTAAAGCTGGAAGTATTGTCGGTAGGTATATTTTCTTGCCACTTTTTGCTTTCTTGCCATTGTTTAGAAAAAACAAATATAGCACCCGAAATTAGCACTATAATAATTATGACGATACCAAAAACAGGTCCAGAACCTGAGTTACTTGAGGGGTGTAAAAGAGGGTTAGGTTTCATTAAAGAATATTTTTGGTAATACTAATAACTTGTTTTAGTGCTTCTCGTACTTCTTTTAAAATAGAGATGGTATCTATGATTTGAGTTTTAATATTACTAATCGTTTTACTGATGTCAGAGGTTGTCAGTAAGTCGTCGGAGTTATTCTCAGCTTTGTTTATAGTAGAGCTAGCTAAGTCTATTTTTGTTTTTGCTTCCAATAAAAGCTTATTTATATCTTCATTATTTACATGAGTAGAAGAAGCTAAATTTTGTTCCAAGCGATAGATAATATTTTCAAAATAGGGGATATAACTCCTAGTTTTGATGATAGTGTTATTTATTTCAAACAATAATATTTGTTTTTGGGCTTCTATTATTTGACTTGATAAAATATTAATATTGTCTGTGGTAATTTGATTGCTAGAATCATCTTCATATAAACGGTCTTTTATGAAAGTTTTTCTGTCGGCTTTTACTTTGTCTAAAATGGTACCACCAGATCTTTCTTCTCTAGGGTTGGTGATATTGTTTTCTAATTCACACATTTCTTTAGTAGTAGAAAATATATTATCGGTGTCACAATTTATTGCTTCTACTAGAGAACAAGAATTAGTAATTCTAGAGTAAGTATAACCAGAGCAAGTTTTATTTTCAGGCGTACCACTTGTTGAGGTGGCTACTTCTTGCGCTAAAAGAACAGTAGGAGAAACTAAAAATAGGCCTCCTATGACAACAGAAGTAAAAAGTAGATTAGATTTAATATTTTTATTATTCAACATAGATTTAATTATAAGTATACCACAGATATTTGTCTAAGGGGTATATGTTATTTGGAGTATTTTTGACGGTATAAATCAAAAGAATGGTCTATATCTTTTTTAGCCTCATCTTTATCTCGCCAGTGGGCAACTATAACTTCTTTTTTTTGCAAGTCTTTGTAAACTTTAAAGAAATGTTTAATTTCTTCTAAAGTGTGTTCGTCTATATCTTTTATATCTTGAATATTTTTGTATCTAGGGTCAGATACTGGCACAGCTAAAACTTTAGCATCTGAATCACCGTCGTCTGTCATTTCCATTACTCCAATAGCTCTAGCTTTGACTAAACATCCAGGATTAAAAGGTTCATGGCTCATAACTAAAACATCGAGCGGGTCACCGTCTTCCCATAAACTTTGGGGAACAAAACCATAATTGGCTGGGTAATGCATAGGGGAGTACAAAACTCTATCCACCATAATTAAACCAGTTTCTTTATCTAATTCATATTTAATCCTAGACAGTTTTGGGATTTCAACTATAACGTTGAGTTCATTTGAGTTTCCACTAGGAATGTCATGCCATAAATTCATAAAATTATAAGTTATTTTTTAATGTGATTTTTACTCTGTAGTGTCTGTGGCTTCTTCTTTTTCGTCTAAGTCTTCATCTTGAGGAGTTTTTACTATTTCAGTATCTTCTGAAGGTGTATTTTTTTCTTCACTGTCAATATTTTTTGAAGTCTCGGTTTCTTTTTGAGTTAAGTTTTCTGGGGCGATGATATCTATTTTCCAGCCAGATAGTTTGGCTGCTAGGCGAACATTTTGTCCTCCTTTACCAACGGCTAGTGAGAACTGATCGTCTGCTACTTCAATACTAGCTTGGTGCTCATCTTCATTCAAGTTAACATTGGTAATTTTAGCCGGGGAGAGGGCGTTGGAAATAAATAAACTTGGATTATCTTCCCATTCTATAATATCTATTTTTTCTCCACCCAATTCTGAAATAACAGTGTTAACCCTAGTACCCCTTTGGCCGACCAAAGAGCCTACCGGGTCAATGCTGTCATCAATGGTGTCAACGGCGATTTTTGTTCGAGAACCAGCTTCTCTGGCGATAGCTTTAATTAAAACAGTGCCAGCGGCTATTTCTGGAGCCTCTATTTCAAACAAACGCTCTACAAAACGAGGGTGTGAACGAGAAACTTTAAGCATAATTCCCCTAGGAGTTTCCTCAACTTGATAGAGGTAAGCTCTAATTCTTTCGCCCTGACGGTAAAATTCACCTGGAATTTGTTCTTCATAGGGTAAAAGAGCAGTTGTGCGACCTAAATCTATAAAAACATTACCTCGTTCTATTTTTTGAACCTTACCGGTGATAATATCGCCTTCTTTTTCCTCATATTCATCTAAAATAGACACTTTTTCTGCTTCTCTAATCCGTTGAATAATCACTTGTTTAGCGGTTTGGGCTGCAATTCGGCCATAATCTTCTTTGGTTTCTAGGGGAAAAATCAATTCTTCTTCTAATTGGATATCTTTTTTAATTTTTCGGGCATCTTCTAGCCAAATATGGTGTTCTTCGTTAAATCTTGGTCTGTCGTCGGCATCATTTTCGTCCTCAATTTCTTTTTCTTCCTCATTTTCTAAGTCTATATCAGTCGGTTTCTTGACTACTGAGTCGTCAACAGCGATTTTTACTTGGTAAAAACTAGTATTGCCGGTATTTAAATCAAAATCACCTCGAATAATCTGGCCTTTTTTACCATAGTCTTTTTTGTAGGCAGCAACCAAAGAGTCATTTATAGCCTCCATTATTTTTTCTCGGGGGATATGACGCTCTTCTTCTAGTTGATCTAGAGCCGAATTTAAACCTTTTAAATCTATCATGATTATTTTTTTTGTTATTTTTAATGAAATTCCGCTTGCCCTGAATGGATAAGCGGAAGATAAACTACTATCTGATTAATTACAATTATATCAATTTAAAGTTTTTTGTCAAATTACATTTTTGTTCCTAATGTACTTTAAAAATTTGTTTTGTTTAATAGTTATCAACATACTTAAAGATGGTGAAACTATGTTTGGTCAAGCTTTTTGCTATAATGAATTTTAAATCAGGTTCTTAAGTCTAATTTTAAATTTAAATAAATTTGTAATATGGAAAATTCTCCTACCGATACTGGTAATAGTAATAGTAGTAATTTAAAAAAAATAATTTGGACGGTATTAGTTATAATTCTAGTTGGTATTTTAATTTATGTTTTTTGGGGCAAGTTAAATAGTGGCATTAATACTGAAAATGGTGGGGGTGCCAATATAGAACTAACAGATGCTGAACGAGATGCTATTTTAGAACAATTAGAAAGCGTGGATACACCCGAACTAACAGATGCTGAACGAGATGCTATTTTAGAACAATTAGAAAGCGTGGATACACCCGAACTAACAGATGCTGAACGAGATGCTATTTTAGAACAACTGTCACAATAAATATTAGAAATTATCAAAAAATATGAAAAATAAATTAACTTCCATTTTGACTAAGTCTTCAATTAAGGTTGCCACCATTCTAGGATTTAGTTTTTTATTGGTGACTGTAGTTTCAGCTCAAACTTGGAACCCAGCTCCAGCTAGTCCGCCGAATAATAATGCGCCAACACCAATTAATATATCTAATACGGCTCAATTTAAGTCAGGTTCTTTCTCTTCAGTGGGAGGGGTAGCTACAGGAAGAAATAGTTTACCTACAGCCCAAGAACTTTTACTTGGGGGTATAACTTTTCCTTTAACTAGTCTTAAGTTATTTGTTCAAGGACAATCTGTTTTAAATAGTGATAATTTTACTCAACTTTATTTAAGAGGATCAAGGTCAGATAGAGCAGGGGGGTTAAGTATTACTAACTCTAGTAATGAGTATTTGAGATTAGAAATGGCAGGTCAAGAATCTAATCTTATTGGTTTACAAAGAGGTGATGCTTTAATTTCAGCTAATAAAAATATTCAACTGAGAGGTAATAGTGATAATGGTACAGTTAGAGAAGCTCAGCTTTTTATTCAAGGTAGTAACGGTAATGTCGGTATTGGTACTGGTAACATAACTCCAACTTCTCGTTTGGTGGTAGCTGGTTCAGGGGCTTTTTCTGGAGGGCTGTTTGTTAATGGTAGTCCAGTGGTTTTAAAAAGTGTCAATCCGGGAGTTAATAAAATTTTAGCTTCTACAGATACTCTTGGTACTACAGCTTGGAAAACTCCTGCTGAGCTTGGTTTAGACGGTGGTGTTAGTAATTGGACTTTGGACGGTAATAATATTTTTAATAATAATACTGGTAATGTTGGTGTAGGGACAACAAATCCGGACAGGTTACTAACACTTGGCTATCGTTCTGGGCAATATCAATTGGGGTTGAAAAATAGTGTTGATGTTACTCGAGGTACATTAAGAATAGATAATAATGGCCATTTTGAACTTTACAACTCTGAAGGCAATAAAAACATAGTTTTGCAAACTAATACTGATGCCCCAGGTCATATTCTTTTGAATCCACAAGGAGGTAATGTCGGTGTAGGGACAGCTAATCCAAACTATAAATTACACGTGGTAGGTTCTAGTTCTAATGGACAAGTTTTTAGAAGTCAGTTTACTAATACTAATTTAGCTGGGGCTACTAATATAGAATTGTTTAATGGAGGTAGTCACGCTGCTTCTATTGGAGTAAATGGTCCCAACAGAAATGTACCAAATGCTAGTTTTAATAATTGGGGTTGGTTGCATAATGGTGGCGGTGGTTGGGCTTTCTTTGCCGGCCAAGGTGATGGTTTAAGTAATTTAAAAATGGTGATAGCACCAACAGGTAATGTCGGAATAGGAAACATTAACCCCTCTTCTTTGCTTTCTTTAAGAGGTAACAATGAAAAGGTGGCTGAATTAAAAATAGAAGGTACTAATGATATTGTTAACAATAACATTGGTTTAAATGTAGATAGTGCTCGTAATGCCCATGTTATTTTAGATCGAGGTAATATTGGTCAGACTAGTTATGTTAGGCATACTACTGGGGGTGTTACAGATTGGTATGCTGGTATTAATGCTCGTCAAAATAGTGACTATCAAATTTCCAATACTTTCAATGATATAGTTGGCCAGCTAACTATTAAAAAAGACACTGGCAATGTTGGTTTAGGGACCAATAACCCTATTTCTAAGTTGGATGTAAATACTGGTGGTATAAGTGGGGGGATTAGAATAAAAACCAATTCTACTAATAATACTGTTGCCAGCAATATATCTTTTACTAACACTACTTCTGATGAGGTGCATTCTCAGATTACATCAGGGCGTAATGGGGGAACTAATGGTAATTTAAGCTTTAGCACTCGCCAAGCTGGTGTTTTAAGAGAAGTTTTAAGATTAACTGAAGGGGGAAATGTCGGAATAGGAATATCTAACCCTGGGGCGAAGTTGGAGGTAAATGGGTCTAGTATTATCGGAAACGGACTAGCTGTTTTAGGAGGCAATACTTTGCTTGGTTCTAGGCCAGCCGGAGCTGAGTTGCCACCTATACCACCTTCAACTACAAAATTGGAAGTAAACGGTAGTGTTAGGTTAAATACTTTTAATGTCACTGGAGGTACGCCTGGATTAAATAAAATATTAGCTTCTGTTGATAATATTGGAACAGTGGCTTGGAAAACTCCTGCCGAGCTTGGTTTAACAGCTGGTGGTGGAGGAGGAGATTCAGAGTGGGAACTTATTGGTTCTGGGCCCAACATAAATAATGCTAGATTTGGAAGTGTTGGCATAGGAACCAATATTATAGATGGATCTGATAAGGTTAATGTAAAAGGAGCTTTAAGAATTACTAGTAATCAGAATAATGAATATTTAAGAATTTCAAGAGAAACAGGCTTTGGGCAAATTCAAACTTATAATAGCGAACCTTTGTTTGTTAATCCCGCCGGCAACAACACTATTTTAAACCAAGGAAATGGCAATGTTGGTGTAGGAACAATAGATCCAAGTGAAAAATTAGAAGTATCAGGTGGTTTTAGGGTGACCAATCCTTCCACCGGGGAATATTTAAGAATTTCAAGAGAAACAGGCTTTGGACAAATTCAGTCTTATAATAATGAACCCTTATTTGTAAACCCTATAGGCAATAACACTATTTTAAACCAAGGAAATGGTAATGTTGGTGTAGGAACAAACAATCCCACTGCTAAGCTTGATATAGTTGGAGATACTAGAATTACTGGAGCTTTGGTCGTTTCTAGTTTTATAAATGCTAATTGGTTGAGGGGAAATAATTTAACAGTTAGTGGGGGAGATCCAGCACCAGGTAAGGTATTAACTGCTACTGATTCAGAAGGTAATGCAACTTGGCAAGATGGAGGAGGAAGTAGTATTTCTAGTAGTAATTTTAGGACGCTAAAAAGGGGGCCAGTTGAAACCCCTGAGATAGAGGTATTTTGTGGGGCTAACAGTATTGCTATAGGTGGAGGAGTGGAATTTATTGGTCGACAAGGAGGCACAGTATCTGGTATCGCAGCTGGTACCGGTGAGATCAACGATGGTATCGCAGCTGGTATTGGTAGTGTGACTGGAGTTATACATACTAACGCTGTTATTTCTAGGCCCGGTACCAAAGCTAATTATAATAATAGTAGTTATTGGTACTGTGCCAGAGATAGTGGTGTGCTCGCAGGAGGCAATTTAACTTGCTATGCTCGTTGTTTAGATTTATAGAATTTATTTTAGTTATTAGAAAAAATCCGCCGCTGGCGGATTTTTTGTTTGTGATATAATGCAAGCATGAATTCTAAACTCATTGTCTGTAATTGGAAAATGAATCCAGCTTCAGCTGAGGAAGCTAAAAGGCTGGGCTTTAAATTAAAAGATTTAACTAAAAACAAAAAACATTTGAAATTAGTTTTAGCGCCCCCAGCCCCTTTTATTTCTTTGGTAACTCCAGTAAGAAAAGTTAAAAACTTTACAACTTGTAGTCAAGATTTATCTTTTTTACCACGCGGGGCTCATACGGGCCACGTAGCACCAGAAATGTTTAAAACCTTAGGAGTAGAATATGCATTAGTGGGTCACTCTGAACAAAGGGCAGAAGGTGATACAGACGAAATAGTGGCCCGTAAAACAGAAAGTGCTATTAGAGCCGGGCTAAAAACTATCATTTGTGTGGGCGAAACAAGACGCGACAGGGAAGGTAAATATTTAAATTTGCTTAAAAAACAAGTAGTGGTAGCGACTTCACTGTTAAAGAAAAGTTATTTAAAAGATATTTTAATTGCCTATGAGCCTGTTTGGGCTATAGGTAGCGATTCTAGTGGAGCCGATACTCCAGAGAGTTTTTTTCATAATGCTTTATTTATCAAAAAAGTTTTTTCAGGCATAGCCGGCAGTGACATGGCTAGACACTTATCGGTTTTGTATGGTGGGTCTGTTAGTGCCGATAATGCCGAAGGCTTTTTAACAGATGGTCGGGCAGATGGTCTTCTTATCGGTAGGGCCTCTTTAATGCCAGATCATATGAAAGACATTATTAATATTGCTGAGCGCGTAGGAAACAAAAAATAATTTTATGTTTAAAAAAATAACCGATTTAAAACAAGATGACTTGTATGAGAAAACTGTATTGATGCGAGTTGATTTTAATGTACCTATAAAAAATAACCAAGTTCAAGATGGTTTTAGAATTAAGCAGGTTTTACCAACAGTAGAGTATTTAGTCGAAGCAGGGGCTAAAGTGATCTTAATAAGTCATTTAGGGGCCTCTAAGGCCACTTTAAAACCAGTAGCGGACTGGCTTAATCAATTTATACCCGTTAAATTTTCAACAAAGGTGGTAGATACTGAGGCAGTTAAAAATTTAACTGCTGGCGAGGTTTTATTGCTAGAAAATTTAAGACAAAACTCAGGCGAAGAAACCAATGACGAGGTATTGGCTAAAGACTTAGCGAAAGGGGCTGATATTTATATCAATGAAGCTTTTTCAGTTTCTCATCGACCTCACTCTTCAGTGGTAAGGGTGCCTATGATACTGCCTAGTTATGTTGGTTTTTTGTTTATGAAAGAGTATGAAGAATTGAGCCGAGTTTTTAGCGCTAGTAAACCTTTTGTAGTGGTTTTAGGTGGGGCTAAATTTAGTACCAAAATGCCGGTGGTGGAAAGTTTGGCTCCACTAGCCGATGATATATTTTTAGGTGGGGCGTTGGTCCATATTTTATGGCGCAAGATGGGTTATGAAGTAGGGCAGTCGCTTGTAGATGAAGGTATTAAGGGTTTAGACGAAATTTTAAAATTAAAAAATGTGCATTTACCACAAGACGTAGTGGTGACTGGTGTAAATAATGAGCGGTTAAATAAATTACCTGAACAAGTGGGGATGCAAGAAGTGATATCAGATGCGGGCAAGCAGTCGGTAGACAAAATAGTAGAGGCGATTAGTGGGGCTCAGTTTGTGTTGTGGAATGGACCTTTAGGTTTAGTAGAAAAAGGGTTTACAGATAGCAGTCGGCAGATAGCTGAAGCGGTAGCTAGTTCTGAAGCTTATTCTATTGTAGGTGGGGGCGATACAGTAGCCGTGTTGAATGATTTAAATTTGATAGACGACATTGATTTTGTGTCTACCGCCGGTGGGGCTATGTTGGAATTTATCGCTGCTGGGACTTTGGTGGGGCTAGAAGCTTTGTCTGATTAAAATAAATTTTGTTAGCTTGGAATTCAAATCAAGCCCCGATTTTTCTAAAGAAAAATCGGGGCTTGCACAGTTGAGACAATTTTTTAATTTACTTTAGTGTTTGAATTGGACGAAATGGGGCCTGAATTTTTTTGCTGTCGATAGAGATAGCGAGAAAATATAAATATTAGTATGGAATTAATTAAGGAAGGGAAGATTAAAATAAAGTAAACATCAAATTTGGGTGAAAAATATAAACTTAACTCTACCAGAAAGACTGAAAAGACTAGAAAAGACATAAAATACCAAAACTTTAAAAAAGATTTAGAATAATCTTCTTTTTTTAGTAATTTAATAGCTTTTAGGCTCAATATAATAGCCAGTGATATTATTATAGGTAATATTATGTAGTATTTTAGCGGTTCTATTTTCCCAGTAAATAAAATATATAAAAATACAGCTGGGCCAAAGACATTAGTAAACAAAGCTATAGGTATGAATACTAATAACATTAAAAGTCCGGTAGCTAAAGGGTCTGGGTCTATATGTATTAAAATAAAGTTCACACCAAGTACAGTGGTAAATATTAAATAATAATATGAACAAAGTAATAGATAATTATGAGCTAGTGATTTCATTGGTTTTGGTTTAAATTATCAATAATTTTTTGTTTATTTATTTCAAAATCTTTTTTATCACCCTTAGCACTACTTCCAGGGAAAACCCAAATGTGGGCGTGGGGGACTTCTTCGCCGACAACTTTACTCATGACAAAGTCAGTCTGGAAAGCTTTTTTTTGAGCCTTAGCTATTTTACTTACTACTTCAAAATATGGACCAACATTGGGTACGTCCCAGACCCAACGAAAGTGGTTTTTGGGGACCACTTGAACATGACCAACTGTTTGAGGATTGATATCTAAAAAGGCTAAAAAGTGATCATCTTCATAAACTTTATGAGCTGGAATTTTTCCAGCGACGATTTTGCAAAATAAGCAGTTGTCCATATGTATTCATTATATCACAAATTTTTTACCAAGGACGGTCCTTGGTATTTTTTTAGGATAATGGGGTATAATGCTAGCCATGCAAAACGTATGGCACTTGCCCAATAAAAAACAAAAAACTAAATACGACCGATCGCTTTCAGAAATAGTTCAAAATATTTTAGCCAATAGAAACATTGTGACCACCGAAGAGGTAGAGAAAATTTTACAACCAGATTATTATCGCGATCTACACGACCCTTTTTTAATGAAGGACATGAAAAAAGCTGTCACTAGAATATTAAAAGCCATTAAAAAAGAAGAAAAAATCCTTATTTTTGGTGATTATGATGCTGATGGAGTACCGGCAACGGCGATTTTAGTGTGTTTTTTAGAAAAAATTGGCTTTACTAACTTTGAGACCTATATTCCTGATCGTCATAATGAGCAATATGGTTTGTCACAAGAAGTAATAGAAAAATTTGCTGAGGAGAAGTTTAATCTAATTATTACTGTTGATTGTGGGGTGTCAAATGTGGAGGAAATAAAAAAAGCTCGTAAGTTAGGACTTGATGTGGTGGTGACAGATCATCATACGGTGCCCGAAAAAATGCCTCAAGCAGTGGCAGTGGTAGACCCTAAGAGGGCTGATGATACTTATCCTTATAAATATTTATCTGGTACCGGAGTCGCTTTTAAATTGGTTCAAGCTTTAATTAAACAAGGTCGGTTTGAAGCCATTGCTCCTGGTTGGGAAAAGTGGTTGCTTGATTTAGTAGCTATAGCCACTGTCGCTGATATGGTGCCGATAACGGGGGAAAATAAAGTGTTGGTCAATTTTGGTTTAAGGGTATTGCAAAAAACTCGCCGGCTGGGACTCCTGTCTTTATTTAACGCTCTTAAATTAAAACTAAATTATATTAGCGAAGATGATATTGGCTTTATGATTGGGCCTCGTATTAATTCAGCTGGCCGAATGACTCATGCTAATGATGCCTTAAATTTAATGTTAGCCACAGACGAGGTGGCGGCTATGAAAATAGCAGCTGGTTTAGAGGCCAATAATAAGGCCAGACGCAATCAGGTGGAAGAAATTTTAGTCACGGTCGACAAAATTTACGCTACTAAACCAGTGTTAGATGTTATCGTTTGTGGGGCCGACGATTGGGGTTTGGGGGTACTGGGCTTAGCAGCCGGGCGAGTGAGCGAAAAATATGGGCGCACAACTTTTATTTGGGCTCGTAACGGTAATGGCGACATTAAAGGTTCTTGTCGGTCGAATGGGTCTATTAATGTGGTGGAGTTAATGACTTTAGCCAGCAGAGAAGGTTTGTTTTTAGACTTTGGAGGTCATGAGGCAGCCGGAGGTTTTTCTTTATCTGGAGCTAAACTAGATCAATTGGAAACAATTTTAAATAAAGTTTTTAGTCAGTTACCTCAAAAAGAAGTGGTGGCAGAGCTAGAAGCCGATATGGTGTTGGAATTTGGGGATATAAATTGGGGTACTTATAAAGAAATAGAAAGACTAGCTCCTTATGGAATAGATTTTCCTAAGCCAGTTTTTTGGTTTAAAAATTTAACCCTGGCCAGTGTGAAAGAGTTTGGTAAAACTGGAGGGCATTTAGAGTTAAAATTTACCGATAGTGCTGGTGTGTCTTTTGTGGCGATTGCTTTTTTTGCTTGTCATCCTAAAACAGACTTAGAAAATCCTGAGAATCATTTTTGGCCAGGAGTGACACTTAAACTAGGGAAAAAGGTAGAAATATTGGCCCATGTAGAGAAATCAACCTTTAAATGGAAGCCTGAATTACGTTTGAGGATTGTTGACATAAAAAGTTTAAAGTGATTCCATTTACTTTGGAGCGCGAGATCTTTTAATTGTTTCGATAAAAAAGGAGGTACTAAGTAATGTCTTCTAATTGGGAATTGTACAGAGATATGTTTGTGATATCTTGGGGAATTGTTGGTGCGATCTATTATGTAGCCATATTTAGTGATGTGCTGATGTGCGTCTGGCAAGAAATTAAGAGGAGAAACAAAGCCTGCAATCATTATAAGCACATTTGGTAATGTGTACTTTAGACTCTGGTGATGATTTGGACAGTGGTCCTGGTGGCTTGCTATGAAGTAAGAATAATCACTAGAAAGGAAGGTGCGTATGTGGATGTTTGGCCTATTTTTGCTTGGAGTATTAACAGGTATGATCATAATGTTTCTTGTCATTGGTTACATAGGATTAGCGACTAGTCTTGATGTCCAAATTAAGGATCATGTTAGTCCTTGGGAGATGTAGACTTAAAGCCCCGTTTTTAATATCTGATTGCAGCTATTAAAAGCGGGGCTTTTTTATGCTAAGATTTTAAAAATGAAAAAAATAATTTTACATACTGATGGCGGTTCAAGAGGTAACCCTGGAGTAGCTGGGGCTGGGGTAGCTATTTTAGATGAACAAGGGGCGACTTTAAAAACAGCCTCTAAATTTTTAGGCCACATGACAAATAACGAGGCTGAATACGAAGCTCTTATTTTTGGCTTAGAAACAGCTAAAAAGTTTTTAGGTAAGGATAAGTTAAAGCAAATTGAGTTAGAGGTTAAAATAGATTCTGAACTGGTTAAAAAACAATTAACAGGCGAGTATCAAGTAAAAGAAGAACGCTTGTGGCGTTATTTTATGCATATTTGGAATTTAAAAGTGAGTGAATTTAAAAATATTAAGTTTACTCATGTATTGCGGGAGCAAAATAAATTGGCCGATAGTCTGGCTAATGAAGCCATGGATCAAGGTAGTCAAAAAACATTAATTTAAATTAAAAGCCTATGATTAAAAACCTTCGTCGTCATCTCTTCTTAGGTGGCGGTGGTTTTGTTTTTGGAGTATTGGTTTTTAGTTTGTGGCCTCAGTTAAATTTTTATTTTGTTTCATTTGTTTATTTGTTGAGTTTGGTTGTAATTTTTTTATCCATACTGAAGTACAGAAAAGTTAAACTCATTTTTAGTTTACTGGTAGTGATACTTTTGGGTTTTGTTTTAGGGTTTTTGAGAGTCGATATTTTTGAAGCTGGTTTGAAGGAGGGACAAAATTTTATTTTGGGGACTAAAGTTTCTATACAAGCTCAAATTGTTAAAGAACCAGATGTTAGAGATTCTTCTACTCGGCTGGTGGTTAGAGTACCTGAAGCTAAATTTAATATATTGATTGTGACTGATGTTTATCAAAAATTTAATTTAGGTGATGTGGTTCAAGTAGAAGGAGTTATTTCTTTGCCGGTTAATTTTGTTAATGAAGATACCGGTCGAGAGTTTGATTATGTTAATTTCTTAAAAAAGGAAAAAATTATTTATCAAATTTCTTTTGCCACTGTAGAAAAAATAAACACTGAGCCTAATTTGGGGCAAGTGATGGGCCTACAAAAATTTTTATTTACTATTAAAAATAATTTTAATAGTAAATTGAGTTTATTAATAAAAGAGCCAGCCAATTCGCTTCTGGCGGGGATTTTAACTGGCGATAGAAGAGGATTGGGAACCGAATGGGAAAACAAATTTAGACAGGCTGGTTTAATTCACATTGTAGTTTTGTCGGGGTTTAACATTACTATTGTGGCGGTAGTAGTGGTGAGCTTGTTGACTTATGTTTTAGACAAAAAAACAGCTTTAGTTTGTAGTTTAATTGCTATTTTTTTATTTGCTTTAGCTGTAGGGGCAGGCCCAGCTGTTATTAGGGCATCTTTAATGGCTGGAATAGCTATTTTGGCTCGACTTAGTGGTAGAACTTATTTGGCTGGGGTGGGTTTAGGGGTAGCGGGTTTTTTGATGGTGTTGTGGAACCCAATGGTGCTTGTTTTTGACCCTAGTTTTCAATTGTCTTTTTTGGCTACAGCTGGACTTGTTTATTTGGCTCCTGTTATAGAAAATAGAATTTATTTTTTGAATTTTTTGCCAGATTGGTTTAAAGAAATAGTTGTTACCACCACTTCGGCCCAAGTAGCTGTTTGGCCCTGGTTAGGATTTTTTATTGGTGAGCTGTCGGCGGTGGCGTTAGTGGTAAATATATTAGTTCTACCGGTAGTGCCAGCGGTAATGTTGTTAGGCTTTATTGCTGGTTTAATAGCTTGGGGGAGTCAAATTTTGGCTATAATACCAGCGACTTTGGCCTACTTTTTACTATATTATATTTTGGAGGTGGCGAGGCTTTTTGCTGATTTTACTTTTTCTACTATTGTTATACCAAGATTTAATTTTTTCGGGGTCATTGTTTGTTATCTTTTCTTATTGATGTTAATTGTAAAATATCGTTCCGATGGTTTTAGGCTAGATATCAACAAGTAAAATAAAATTTTTAATTAACTTCAATTTTTTTTTGTGCTACAATTTTAAATATAGAATTATTATTTATCTCTTAAAAATATTTATGGCTACAAATTCTTCTGTTCCTATGTGGAAATCCAAACAAGTAATTACCGCTTTTATTTTAGGTATAGTGGTGGCAATTTTTGTTGGTCACGCTTATGTTGTTTATCAAACTAGGGTTTTAGCTATTCAAAATAGGGCTGATATAACAGACATTGTAAACTTCATTAATCAGGCTACAGGCGGGGCTCCTGCTACTGGTGCGCCAACTACTAATGGCTCATCTACTGGCGGTAATGGTAGTGTGGAATAATTTATTTAAAAAAACAAAAAATAAGGCCGAACACGCTTGTGTGTTCGGCCTTTTCGTTAGGGGAATTCAATAATAGTCGCCTTTAGTTCCGTGACGCCATCGTCTTTAAAGCCTAAGGCTGCAGCTGCAGCTTCAGAGACATCGAGGTCTCTGTTTTCATGAAATGGACCTCGGTCATAAACCACAACTAATTGTTCACGACCATTGGTTGGATTTCGTAAAATTATGCTTGTTCCAAAAGGTAGCTCCTTATGAGCTGCCATTTGGGGGTCACCTTTACGAAATATTTCCCCTGAAGCTGTGGGGCGACCGTCAAAATCAGCTCCATACCAACTACAGATCATGTCGGTGGTATTTAGGGGGACAGGTATAGGGCTGGGAGTTAAAAAAACTACCATTATTACCAGGCTGCTGAACATGAATATTCCTCTTTGGTTGCATTGGTAAAAAGAAAAGGGGTGCAACTGTGGGTTGCGCGTCTTTTCTTTGTGCCAAAAAAAGATCAAATAAGACTTCCATCATTTTAAAATTAAAATGTAATTTTGTCAAATTTAGATTTAATTAAGCCTGTTATATAATATTTTTATGTATAGTAGACCTATGGTGTGGAGGGGGGTGATTTTAGGTATTTTAATTATTTTAACTTTTTTAGTTTGGGTTAATGTATATAAAGAGAGTCAAAAAGTGTTAACAGTTTCTTTTTTAGATGTGGGTCAAGGAGACGCTATTTTAATAGAAAGCCCCACTGGAAATCAGGTTTTAATAGATGGTGGCACGGGTCGGCAAGTTTTGCGTAGCTTGGGGCAGGAGATGTCTTTTTATGATAGAACTTTAGATTTAATTATTGCTAGTCACCCAGACGCTGATCATATTGGGGGTTTAATTTTTGTTTTGGAGCGTTATGATATTGCAGGGGTGATAGTAAATAAAGATAAGGCTAATACTGGTGTTTTTTATGCTTTTACTGAAGCTGTGACAAAAGAAGAAACGGTGGTGGTAGAAGCGGTGGCCGGGACAAGGTTTTTATTGGGTGGGGGTGTAGTGCTTGATATTTTATGGCCAGAATCTAATTTAAATATTGCAAATCGTAATGATGGCTCGATTGTGGCCCTGCTTCGATTTGGCGAGACTAGTTTCCTTTTGGTGGGAGATATTTCAAACAAAATAGAAAATTACTTAGTTCAAAAGTTAGCGTCAGAGATAGACATTGATGTACTTAAATTGGCTCATCATGGGTCAAATACTTCTAGTTCAGATTATTTTTTACTAGCCACTAGCCCTAAGTGGGCGGTAATTTCAGCTGGAAAAAATAATCGTTATGGTCATCCTCATGAGGAGGTGTTAAAAAGATTAGAAGATAGAAATATTTCTTATGTAGAAACGGCTAGAAGGGGTAATATTACTTTTACAAGTGACGGCCAGAGTATTATTTGCCAAAATTGCTGAAGTTTCAAAGCCTTTTTAAAATTATTAAAACAACAAAAAACCGTGCCTAGCACGGTTTTTTTTGTTATAACATTTTAATACTTAAGTGTTTATTTTTTTTCAGACAGGAAGTACATATTTTTAGGCGTCCACCACCGGCTGATTCAGGCAAAGAAGCCCACTGTAAGTTTGGTTGCTTTCTTTTTTTGCCAGTGGGGTTGTATTGGGTAGCTCGAACACGGTTAGAATAATTTCCAACCATACGGCTACTTTTATCACAAATAGGACAAGCTTTCATAATATTTTCTGATTTAAAATTTAAGTTTGTTTATGTTATCATACTAAAGTTCGGTTGTAAATATATGGAAGCAATATTTTTTATCATTATATTATTATTTTCAGTTGTAATTCATGAGGTGGCTCATGGTTTTACAGCTTATATTTTAGGTGATCCAACAGCTAAATTGGCTGGTCGATTAACCTTAAACCCCGTGCCTCATATTGATCCGGTAGGGTCTATTATAGTACCCCTTATTTTAAGTTTAATTCCTGGGGGAATAATATTTGGTTGGGCTAAGCCGGTACCGTTTAATCCTTATAACTTAAAAGCTGGTCACCACGGTCCGGCTTTGGTGGCTATAGCGGGCCCAGTGTCTAACTTGATTATAGCTTTAGTTTTTGGTTTATTAATTCGTTTTTCTGATGTGATAAATATCGGCTCAACTACTTTTTTGACCCTAGCTTCAACGGTGGTGTTACTTAATATAGTTTTAGCTGTGTTTAATTTAATACCGGTACCCCCACTGGATGGCTCTAAAATTTTATTTACTTTAGTGCCTTATAAGTGGCGTCATATTATAAATAATATAGAAAGATATCAAATATTTTTAATTTTAATAGTGATTTTGTTTGCTTTTACTATTATTTCGCCAGTTATTTCTATTTTATTTTATCTTTTTACCGGTATGTCTGGGAGTGGATTATAAAAACAGTAACAAAGCTTGCTTTTTTATATTAAATGTATTAAAGTTACCGACTATATGCCGACAATTAATCAATTAGTAAGAAAACCAAGAAAGAAAATAGTTAAGAAGTCTAAAGCTGTGGCTTTAGCTCAAGGTTTTAATACTCAAAAAAATAAACCAACTTTCTATAATTCTCCTTTTAAAAGAGGGGTTTGTTTGCAGGTTAAAACAACTACACCTAAAAAACCAAACTCAGCTTTGCGTAAAATAGCCAGAGTTCGTTTAACTAATCAAATGGAAGTAACAGCTTATATTCCAGGTATGGGTCATAACTTACAAGAACACTCCGTGGTATTACTGAGAGGGGGTCGAGTGAAAGATTTGCCAGGAGTTCGCTATCATATAGTGCGTGGTGTACTGGACACTTCAGGTGTAGACAAACGTCGTCAAGGTCGGTCTAAATACGGAGCCAAGAGACCTAAATAGGACTAATTTACAGAATTTATGCGTAGAACTCACAAACCAACTAATATTTTAAAACCAGACTTAGTTTTCAACTCTCTTAAGGTTGAGAAGTTAATTAATTATGTCATGGAACGGGGTAAGAAAAATACTGCTCGAAAAATTGTCTATGGTGCTTTAGATATAGTTAAAGAAAAAACTAAAGAAGATCCGATTGAAGTTTTAGATAATGCTATTAAAAATGTTGCTCCCCAGATGGAAGTGAGGTCAAGACGAGTAGGAGGGGCCAACTATCAAGTACCACATGAAGTGAGAGAGGACAGACGATTATCGCTAGCCTATCGCTGGATTTTAGCCGCTGCTAAATCAAGAAAGGGTATGCCAACGTTCAAAAAGCTAGCTGAAGAAATTATTTTAGCCCACAATAACGAAGGCGAAGCAGTTAAAAAGAGAGAAAATGTTCACAAAATGGCTGAAGCTAACCGAGCCTTTGCTCATTTTGCCATCAATCGCAGTCGTCAAAATAGTGGACGCTAGGTTTTTGATTATTTAAGTTATTTTATAAATTTTAAATGTTTTTTATATATGTCTAGAGATTACCCTTTAGAGAAAGTTAGAAATATTGGAATTATTGCTCATATTGATGCTGGTAAAACTACTAGTACTGAAAGAGTGCTGTACTATACTGGAGTGTCCCATAAAATAGGTGAAGTTCACGATGGAGCAGCTACTATGGATTGGATGGAGCAAGAACAAGAACGAGGAATTACTATTACCTCAGCCGCGACTACAGCTTTTTGGACTCCAACTTATGATATTACTAACCCAGATTTAAAACATCGGGTCAATATTATTGACACTCCAGGTCACGTTGATTTTACAGCTGAAGTAGAGAGATCTTTAAAAGTTCTTGATGGTGGAGTAGTGGTTTTTGATGGTGTGGCTGGAGTGGAACCTCAATCTGAAACTGTTTGGCGACAAGCTGACAAATATAAAGTTCCTCGCATTTGTTTTATTAATAAATTAGATCGAATGGGGGCTAGTTTTGAACATTCATTTAAAACTATTTTAGATCGTTTAACTAAAAATGCTGTTCGAGTCCAGATTCCAATTGGAGAAGATGATGCCCATGAAGGTGTGATTGATTTGATAAAAATGAAAGGCTATTTCTTTGAGGGTACTATGGGTAATGAGATTAAAGAAGTTGATATTCCTGACAACCTAAAAGCTGATGCTGAAAAATATCGAGCAGAATTGGTGGAGAAAGTAGTTGAACACGATGAAGAGTTAATGAATGCTTATTTAGAGGGCAAAGAGCCAACTATAGAAGAAATTAAAAAAACTTTACGGAAGGCGACTATTGCTAACCAATTGGTACCAGTTTTTTGTGGTTCAGCTCTAAAAAATAAAGGGGTTCAGTTGGTTTTGGATGGGGTAGTAGACTATTTACCGAGTCCTCTTGATGTACCACCTATTCATGGTAAGGACCCAAAAACAGGAGAAGAAGATTCTAGAGAATCTAAAGACGAAGCTCCGTTATCAGCCCTAGTGTTCAAGTTGCAAAGCGATCCTTTTGTGGGGCAACTTGCTTACACTCGGGTTTACTCTGGAATTTTAACTGCTGGAACCTATGTTTATAACTCTAGTACTGGCGAAAAAGAACGCATTGGACGAATTGTACGTATGCACGCTAATCATCGTGAGGAGGTAAAAGAAGTTTACGCTGGTGAAATTGCAGCTATTGTCGGCTTGAAAAATACTAAAACTTCTCATACTTTGTCTGATGAAGCAAACCCAATTATTTTAGATGAAATCGATTTCCCGGAACCGGTAGTATCTCTTCGAATTGAACCTAAAACTAAAGCTGATCAAGAAAAAATGGGTATGGCATTGAAAAAATTGTCAGATGAGGATCCAACTTTTGTGGTTAAGTCTGATCCAGAAACTATGGAAACGGTGATTGCAGGTATGGGTGAATTGCACTTAGATATTATTGTTGATCGGATGAAAAGAGAGTTTAATGTTGAAGCCAATGTGGGAGCTCCTCAAGTGGCTTATAAAGAAACTATTACTAAAGAAGCTGAGGCGGAGCATAAATATATTAAGCAGTCTGGAGGTCGCGGTCAATATGGTCATGTTCGCTTGCGGATAAAACCTTTAGATAAAACCTTAAAACCAGAAGATGCTCCTAAAAATATAGTTAGAGAAGATACCTTTGAATTTATAAACTCTATTAAAGGAGGTGTCATTCCTCAAGAATTTATTACTCCAGTTGAAAAAGGGGTTAGAGAAGGGATGGCTCGTGGAGTTCAAGCTGGTTTTGAGGTGGTAGATGTGTCGGTGGAGTTATATGACGGTTCTTATCATGATGTTGACTCGTCTGAAGTAGCTTTCAAATTAGCTGGCTCAATGGCTTTTCAGGACGCCGCTCGTAAAGCAGGTCCAGTGCTACTTGAGCCAATTATGAAAGTAGAAGTGACAGTACCAGAGAAGTTTATGGGTGATGTGACTGGACACTTATCATCTAAGCGAGGTCAGATTGATGAAATGTCAGACCGAGGAATGTTAAAAGTGGTTCGAGCTAAGGTGCCTTTATCAGAAATGTTTGGTTATGTCACCACTTTGCGTTCTATGACTGAAGGTCGCGGTAACTACAGTATGGAATTTTTAGAATACGCTATTATTCCACAAAATGTAGCCACTGAGATTATTGCTAAAAGACAGGGTTAAAAAAATATATAATTTTATATCAAAAACTCTTTAGATTTTAAAATCTAAAGAGTTTTTTCTTATTTAAATCTTAGGCTGACTCTCGTAAAAATTATTTTAGTGGGTGAAGTTTGACAATCATCTCTGTTTTGCTATCATATGTCTTACGCATAGGCGTGCTTTTTGTATGTGTTTCTGTGTGATTACTATGGGCTTGTAAAATTTAAATATTTTATCAATCATGGTAGTCACAGAGAAGTGTGATTTTATTACCGACGTAGAGCAAGTGAAATGAGAAAATACTTTTTCTATTTCTAAGCCTATAAGGTAAAAAGGTTTAGTGTAATTATTAAAAAGTTTTATTATTTAATCAAAATAAATTATGGCAGATTCATTTGACAGGTCAAAGCCACACGTTAACGTTGGTACTATTGGCCACGTTGACCACGGCAAAACTACTTTGACTGCTTCAATTTTGCACGTTCTTAATCTAAATAAAGATGAAGGTGGTTTTGGTGCAAGAAGCGAAGCGGTTGATGGTATTGATAACGCGCCCGAAGAAAAGGCTCGTGGGATTACTATTGCTCTTCACCACTCAGAGTACTGGACAGCTAATAGGCACTACGCTCATATTGATGCTCCAGGTCACGCTGACTATATTAAAAACATGATTACTGGAGCCGCTCAAATGGACGGAGCTGTTCTTGTGGTAGCAGCAACTGATGGACTTATGCCTCAAACTCGCGAACACGTATTGCTTGCTCGCCAAGTTGGAGTGCCTAAATTGATTGTTTTCTTGAACAAAGTAGACATGGTGGACGATCCAGAATTGGTAGACTTAGTAGAAGAAGAAGTTCGCGATTTACTTGATAAATATGAGTATGACGGTAAAAATACTCCTATTATCAGAGGGTCAGGTCTAAAAGCTTTAGAAGCTACTTCTAAAGACGATGAAAACGCTCAAAAAGTATTAGAATTGGTTAAAACTATGGATGAATATATTCCAGAACCAGTTCGAGACGTTGAAAAACCTTTCTTGATGCCAGTAGAAGATATTTTCTCTATCGAAGGTAGGGGAACCGTGGTGACTGGTCGTATTGAAAGAGGAGTGGTAAAAGTAGGTGAAGAAATTGAAATAGTTGGCTTGGAAGATAGTAAAAAAACTACTGTGACTGGAGTAGAAATGTTCAACAAGTCTCTAGATCAAGGACAAGCTGGAGATAATGCTGGTATTTTGCTTCGAGGATTAAAGAAAGATGATATTACTAGAGGTCAAGTGTTAGCTAAACCAGGTTCTGTGACTCCGCATACAGATTTTGAAGCTGAAGTTTATATTTTAAGTAAAGAAGAAGGTGGACGACACACTCCTTTCTTTACTGGTTATAAGCCACAGTTTTACATTAGAACTACTGATGTGACTGGAGAAGTAACTCTAGCTGAAGATGTCAAAATGGTGATGCCAGGAGATACTGTAACCTTTAAGGTTAAATTAGTAGCTCCAGTAGCCATGGAAGAACAATTGCGTTTTGCTATTCGTGAAGGTGGCCGAACAGTAGGAGCTGGAGTAGTAACTAAAATTAACGCTTAGTTAAAATAAATTTATTTAATGACTCAAGCTACTAAAAAAACTAAAAAAAGCCCTACTGGTGAAGCGGATTTTTCTAAATTACGCATTAGGGTGTCGGCTTATGAAAACAAGGTTCTAGATGCCAGCGTTAAACAAATAGTTGATACTGCTATTCGTTACGACGCTAAAGTGAATGGACCGATTCCATTGCCGACTGAAATAAAAAAATATACTGTTAATCGTGGAGCTTTCGTTCACAAAAATGCTAGAGAGCAATTCGAAATGAGAGTACATAAACGATTAATAGATATTTTAAGCCCATCACCAAAAATTATAGAAAGTTTAACCAATCTTAATCTTCCTAGTGGAGTTAATATTGATGTTAAAATGATCTAACTTCTCTTACCTTTTGGCTCCGCTTGTGATTTTTGGTCTCAAGCGGGGTCAGCTAGGTGTTGGAAATTAGACAATATAGCCTAAATATGATAGATATATAGAGCTATTTTAAAAACAAACATGAAATTTTTATTAGGCACAAAATCACATATGACCCAAATCTTCGATGAAGATGGACGGGTAACTCCAGGAACTGTTATTGCAACAGGGCCTATGACTGTGACTCAAATTAAAACTAAAGCGCGGGATGGCTATAATGCTGTTCAATTTGGCTTTGGTGATCAAAAATTAAGCCGATTATCAAAAGCTGTTAGGGGACATATAAAAACAGTTGTACCTAAAAAGGACGTCGGTTTCAAGATGTTAAAAGAATATAAATTAGATACTGAAGCAACTGATATTAAGTTGGGAGATGTGGTAGAAGTATCAACTTTTAGTCCAGGGGATATTGTAACTATTTCTGGTGTTTCTAAGGGTAAAGGTTTTCAAGGCGTAGTTAAGCGCCATAACTTTAAAGGGGGGCCTCGATCCCATGGTCAAAAACACTCCGAAAGAGAACCGGGATCAATTGGAGCCGGTGGTATGCAAAGAGTTTTTAAAGGTACCAGAATGGCGGGGCGTATGGGTAGCGATAGAGTTACAACAAAAAATGTTTCTATTGTAAAAATAGACCCAGATAACAATATGATTTTTGTTAAAGGTCCAATTCCAGGTCGTCGCGGAACAGTCTTAGAAATAAAAGCCTAAAGTTTTGATTATGGAAACAAAAATTTACAACAATGAAGGTAAAGAGGCTGGAAAAATCACTTTAGATGATAAAATTTTTGGAGTGGCCTGGAACGCAAATTTAGTGCATCAAGTGGTAACTTCTATGGAATCTAACGCTAGACAAAACAATGCTAACGCTAGAACTAGAGGTGAAGTTAGTGGGGGTGGTAAAAAACCTTGGCGTCAAAAAGGTACTGGGCGAGCTCGTCATGGCTCTAGTCGGTCACCAATTTGGGTTGGAGGAGGAGTGACACATGGTCCAACTAATGATAGAAACTATGATAAAAAGATAAACAAAAAAATGAAAACTAAGGCTTTGTTTACTTTATTGTCACAAAAATTAAGAGACGGTGAAATTGTTTTTGTTGAAGGGTTAGATTTAACAGCTCCTAAAACTAAAATAGCTAAAACTTGTTTGGAGGGACTAGCGACTGCAGGTTTTGAAAAGATAAATTATGCTAAGGGTGCTAGAGCCATAGTAGCAACAGGCAAGGTAAATTTGAATGTTTTAAAAAGTTTTAATAATTTTACTGCTGTTAAAGTAGAAGAAATTAGAAATATAAATCCACTAGATGTTTTGAAATATAAATATTTAGTTATTACCGAACCGGATGAATCATTAAAAGTATTAACTAGTCGAGGACTATAAAAAATATGTCTAGAACAGATTACAATCGACCAGCTTTAGTATTAAAAAAGCCTAGAATCACAGAAAAGGCTACTTTTATGACCGGTAATAAATATCCAGTTTATACTTTTGAAATACCTGATTTTGTTAATAAATTGGCTGTTAAAAAAGCTGTTAAACTTAAGTATAATATTGATCCAATAAAGGTAAATATTGTTAAATTACCCCGTAAAAAGGTTACAGTTAGAAGAACTACTGGCATGAGGGCTGGCATTAAAAAAGCTTTAGTTTATATGCCTGTTGGTACTAATATTGATTTTATTTAAGATATGAAACATTACGCCCCTACAACCCCATCTAGACGTCATATGACAACAGTCTCTTATAAAGAGACCTTGACTGTCTCTAAACCAAAAAAGTCTTTAACTAAAGGTAAAAAGAGAATTTCTGGTCGTAATAGCGCTGGGCGGATAACTGTTCGTCATAAAGGTGGAGGACACAAGCGCTTATATCGATTGGTGGATTTTAAATATGATAAAAAAGATATTCCAGCCGTAGTAAAAACTGTTGAATACGACCCTAATAGATCAGCTTTTATTGCTGCGGTTGCTTATAATGATGGAGAATATAGATATATAGTTGTGCCTAAAAATATGACTGTAGGCGATAAATTTATAGTGTCAGCTGAAGCCGAAAATAAAATAGGCAACAGATTGCCATTAAAAAAAATAGCTTCAGGTACCTTTATTTATAATATAGAAATAAAACCAGGGGGAGGAGCCAAGTTGGTGCGTTCAGCTGGTAGTTATGCCGAAGTTTTAGCTAACGATGCTAATTATACTAATGTTAAAATGCCTTCTGGTGAGGTTAGAAAAATACATGAAAATGCTTGGGCCTCTATTGGGGCAGTGTCTAATGATGAATATAAGTTGGTTAATTTAGGTAAAGCGGGCCGGTCTAGATGGAAAGGTATTAGACCAACAGTTAGAGGATCTGCTATGAACCCAGTTGATCACCCTCATGGAGGGGGAGAGGGTCGTCAAGGTATTGGTTTGCGTCGGGGGCCTAAAACCAGACAAGGTAAACAAGCTTTTGGGGTTAAAACTCGTAAATCTAAAAAATATTCTGATAAATTTATTATTTCTCGTCGAAAGAATAAAAACAGAAAATAGATTGTTGATGATTTCGTTGAATTTCTAAGGAAGAGTGGTTAAAAAGACAAACGACCTTATTATTATTTCCTAATAATGAGGTCGTCTGTTTAAAAAGGTCTTAAAAGCCTATAAAAAAGTTCCTTTTTTGTTGACATTTTCTGTTTATTTGATAGGATACTCTCGTACTCTTAAAGCTTAAAAAGTTTAATTGTATTTTAAAAAAAGCTGTGAACTTGTATTCCGGCCTAAAAAGTAGCTGGAATTTTTGTAAGTATTGCACCACTTAAAAAGTTAATTTTAAAAATGTCTAGATCGCTCAAGAAAGGTCCTTATGTGGACGAAAAATTATTGCAAAAAATA
Organism: Minisyncoccia bacterium; assembly: GCA_041601795.1. Taxonomy (GTDB): domain Bacteria; phylum Patescibacteriota; class Minisyncoccia; order Phycocordibacterales; family XYD1-FULL-46-19; genus JAUPUJ01. The sequence continues at coordinate 12,440 of JBFIHK010000003.1, read as the reverse complement.
GCAGGTAAAAAACCCGGAGAAAATGGGGTTATTAAAACTTGGGCTAGACGAAGTCAAATTAGTCCTGAAATGGTGGGTTTTACTTTTGGGGTGCATAATGGCAAGAGCCATCTAGAAGTTTTTGTAACTGAAGAAATGGTAGGTCACCGTTTGGGTGAATTTTCTCCTACTAAAAAATTCTATCGTCATGGTGGTAAAATGCAAAAAGAATTAGAACAAAAGAAAAAAGAAGCTGAAATAGCAGCTGCCAAGGCTGCCAAAGCCGCTGATGGAGCTAAAAAATAAATTTTTATATGAAAGCAACTTTATCAAATTATAATCAATCACCCAGAAAAGTTAGATTACTAGCTGATTTGGTGCGAGGAAAAAAAATCTCTCAAGCTTTAAGCGAGTTGTCTTTTGTTGCTAAGAGAGCGGCTAAACCAGTTAAAGATTTAATTGAATCAGCGGTAGCTAATGCGGTTAATAATAATGGTTTAGATAAAGACAGTTTATTTATTAAAGAAATCCGCGTTGATAAAGGTTATATTATGAAGCGTTGGCGAGCCAGAGCCAGAGGTCGGGCTGCTCCTATTAGGCACAGAACTAGCCATGTTAATGTTCTTTTGGGTTCTGAAACTGAAGTTAAAACCATAAATAAATAAATATGACACATAGCGTTCACCCATATTCTCATCGTTTAGGTATTATTAGAGACTGGAAGTCTCGTTGGTTTGGTGCACGTGGCAAATACCAAGAATTCTTAAAAACAGATATTACTTTAAGAGAATATTTAGAAAAAAGATTAAGAGGTTTTTATGTTGATTCTATAGATATGGAGCGGGGTGAAAAAGTTTATCGAATTATTATTAAAACTTCACGTCCGGGGATGGTTATTGGTCGTTCTGGAGAGGGGGCGATGAAAATAAAAGAAGATATTTTAAAACAAATGAGAAGACTGAAGGTAGCGATACCTGAAGTTAAGGTTGACATAGAAGAAGTTAAAGATCCTGAAGCCCATGCTGGTATTGTGGCTTATATGGTAGCTGAAGCCCTTGAAAAGAGAATGCCATTTCGTAGGGTAATGAAACAAACAGTTGAAAAGGTTATGGCTAATAAAAAGGTTCAAGGTGTTCGGATCAACTTGTCTGGTCGTCTTGGAGGAGCTGAAATGAGTCGTCGAGAAAGCATAAAAAGAGGTCGTATTCCTTTGCAAACCTTAAGGGCCGATGTTGATTTTGTGAAAGAGAAAGCCTTTTTACCTTATGGTGTAATTGGGGTTAAGGTTTGGATTTATAGAGGTGATATTTTTGAAGATAAAAAATAATTAATTTAATAATAGAAACATGCTTTTCCCAAAGAAAGTTAAATATAGAAAATGGCAAACTGGCCGAACTAATAAAAATAAAATCCGAGTGGCTACTCGGGGGGTAGATTTATCTTTTGGTTCTGTAGGCTTAAAAGCTATGGGAATTGCCAGAATTAGATCAAATCAAATAGAAGCTGCCCGTAAAACTATTAGTCGCCAAATGCAAAGAAAAGGCAAGCTATGGATTAGAATTTTTCCTGATAGACCGTTTACAGCCAAGGCTGCAGAGGTGGGTATGGGTAAGGGTAAAGGAGACCCTCAAGGTTATGAAGTAGAGGTATTACCAGGTCGAGTTTTGTTTGAGGTTGACGGAGTCGATGAAGCCACAGCTAAAGAGGCTATGAGAAAGGCGGGAGCCAAGTTGCCTCTTAAGACTAAAGTTATTGCTCGTTAAGTCTAGAAATATGTTTAAAATAAAAGATTTAAGAAAAAAAAGTGCTAGTGATTTAACTAAAACCTTGAAAGAGCAAGAAGAAGCTTTAATGTCTTTTAGGTTCAATATTTCTGGAGGTAAAGTGACTAATACCAAGGAAGGTAGAAATATTAGAAAAAATATTGCCCGACTCAAAACTCTCTTGCAAGAACTTAAAAAACAAGCTAGTGTTTAACATTGAATATTATGACTGATAAAACCGACAATAAAAAAATAAACCAAAAAAAGCTTGAAGGCATAGTTGTATCTGATGCTATGGATAAAACAGTGGTGGTAGAAGTAGCTCGTTTGGTTAAGCACCCTAAGTATGGCAAATTTGTGACTATGCACAAAAAATATAAAGCTCACGACGAAGATAATGTTTATAAAAAAGGGGATAAAGTAACTATTGTTGAGTGTGTCCCAATGTCTAAAGACAAACATTTTACTGTTCAAGTAGTTTAAAAATAAAACCATGATTCAACCACAGACAATTGTAAAAATAGCTGACAACACTGGAGCCAAGATTGGGCGGGTGTTTAAAATTCCTGGTGGCTCTAAAAGACGTTACGCTCGTATTGGTGATTTGGTTATTTTGTCTGTTCAATCAGCTGAACCTCGTAAGCAAGTTAAGAAAAAAGAAGTTTTATACGCAGTGGTGGTTAGACAAAAACAACCTTTTAGACGTAAAGACGGTTCTTACTTGCGATTTGATGAAAATGCGGTTGTAATTATAGATAAAGATAAAAAAGAGCCTCGCGGAGGACGTATTTTTGGACCTATTCCAAGAGAGATTCAGGAATTGGGTTATCAAAAAATTTCTTCTTTAGCCCCTGAGGTGGTTTAATATAAATATCATGCATGTAAAAAAAGGAGACAATGTATTAGTGATTACAGGTAAAGATCGGGGTAAAACCGGTAAGATTGTTTTAGCTTTACCTAAAAAAGATAAAGTGGTCGTAGAAGGAGTTAATATGGTAAATAAAAGAATTAAATCCAGAAAAGAAGGTGAAGCTGGTCAAACAGTATCGGTAGCTACACCAATTCATGTGTCTAATGTAAAGTTGGCTACTGTAGCTAAAACTAAAAAAACTACCCCTAAGAAAAAATAATATTTGAATTATGATTCCGATTAAAGAAAAAATAACTAAAGCAGAAGCCGTTTTAAAGAAAGAGCTTGGTATAAATAATATTTTAGCCCTGCCTCGATTACAAAAAGTGGTCATAAATTCTGGTACAGGTAAAGCTAGTGATAAAAAAAGAAATGAATTAGTGGCTGATAAAATAGCTAAAATTACTGGTCAGAAACCGGCTATGAGAGGAGCTAAAAAGTCCATTGCTAGCTTTAAATTAAGAGAAGGTGACGTAGTGGGTGTTGCTGTTACCCTAAGAGGAGACAGAATGTATAAATTTTTGGATAAGTTAATCAATGTGGCTATGCCTAGAATGAGGGACTTTAAAGGTTATACTAAGACTTCTATTGATGAAATGGGCAACATGACTATAGCTGTTAAAGAAAATGTAGTTTTTCCTGAGACTACAGATGAAGAATTAAAAGATGTCTTTGGTTTGTCTGTGACTTTGGTGACTACAGCTAAAAACAAAAAAGAAGCTTTAGCTTTTTTTGAGGCTATGGACTTTCCGTTTAAAAAAGAGGTCGCAGTTAAGTAATTAGATTTAATTTTAAAATAGAATAACCGCCAGTCACTCTAGGGTGACTGGCGGTTTTGATATTGGAAGCTATTTTTTTCTAAGAATATTCCCGACGCCGTCAAAACGGATGTTGTCAATGTTTTCTTCGTCAAACATCTGTCCTGACACTGACTGTGAGGACGTAACCTCAGGCCGGTGTGGGATTTTATCGCTCTGAGGAGCTGATCCTGTAACAAGGTCACCACACATCCAAGGTTCGGGTATTATACTAATACACCAATCTTGCAGGGTGGGAAAGTGACCACCTAGATCTTCACGACAGTGGTCTTCACCGATTTGAGCTACGGAGTATAACTTACCATCTGAATTTTCTCTAACCTGGCCAAATTTGTCTGTCAGTGGTCCGTAGACAAACCAAGTGTGGTGAGTGATTGCTCGATGCCTCATGTCCGACATCCCTCTTCGGGAATCGTCCATGTATTCATGGATATCGATATAATCCTTCCAGCTTCCGCCGTATTTTTGGGCAGAACTTTGAGCATGATTATCAGGCTTCATTTCTTGTTCCTCCTTAAGGTATATTTTAGTTTGTGGTTATGAACTCAGGTTCGGGTATTCTACGGCCAATTTAATCACATTATTCTATAAAATCAAAATTATTATACCGAGGTTAGAATTATAAGAAGAGACTACGTTTTTAGTTTGACATTACCCATCTTTATTGCTAATATTCTACCTAGCCCATAAGGGCTTCCTTTTTTAATTATGGCAAGAAAATCAGTTATAGCGAGAGCAAAAAAAACCCCAAAGTTCGCTTCACGAGTAGTGAGACGATGTTTCCGTTGTGGACGTAAGCACGGCTATATGCGTGATTTTGATATGTGCCGAATTTGTTTCAGAGAATTTGCCAATGACGGTAAAATTCCTGGTATTAAAAAATCATCATGGTAATAGACCCAATCTCAGATATGATTACTAGAGTGCGTAATGCCTCTAGAGTTGGAAAACCGCAAGTGGTGGTGTCTTTTTCTAACTTAAATTTAAATCTAGCTAATGTGTTAAAAAAAGCTGGTTTTATTAAAAGTGTAAGTAAAAATTCTCGTTTTAGTCGTCAGTATATTTGTTTAGATATTGCTTACAACGATAAAGGAAAGGCTGTTTTATCTGAAATTTACAGAGTATCAAAGCCTAGTAGAAGGATTTATCGTAAAGCGTCTGAAATTCATACTGTTAGACAAGGTAAAGGTTTGTTTATCATTTCTACTCCTAAAGGTTTACTAACAGACAAAGAGGCCAGGAAAGAGAAGGTGGGAGGGGAGGTTTTATGTAAGTTGTGGTAATTTTATATTATGTCTAGAATAGGTAAAAAAAATTTAAGTATACCAAAAGGAGTCACTGTTACTAAAGAGGGGGATGTTTTAACTGTAAAAGGACCAAAGGGAGAATTGGTTAGAACTTTTAAACCTTTAATTGAAATTAATATAGACGGCGATGCTATTACTTTTAGTCCAACCAAAGAATCGATCTTGGCTAAAGCCTTATGGGGAACCTATGCTTCTCATGTGACTAATATGATTATTGGTGTAACCGAAGGCTTTCAAAAGAAATTGATTATCGAAGGGGTAGGTTTTAAATCTAATGTGCAAGGAGATAAATTAGTTCTTGATTTAGGTTTTTCACATCAGGTGATAGAAAATATCCCCAAAGAATTAACCGTGACCGCTGAAAAAAATATTGTTACTATTTCAGGTTTCAATAAGGAACAAGTAGGTCAATTTGCCTCAACTATTAGATTACATAAAAAAACCGAACCTTATAAGGGTAAAGGTATTAGATATGAAGATGAAAAGGTTCTTCGTAAACAAGGTAAGAAAACTGTTGCATAAAATATGAAAAAAATTACTTTATCTCAAAAGAAAAATATGAATTTACAGAGACGGAAAGCTAAAGTTCGGTCTCTTATTTCTGGAACAGCTGATAGACCTAGATTGGTAGTTAAAAAATCAAATCGCTACACTGAAGCGTCTGTGATTGATGATATTAAAAGACAAACTTTAGTTTCTTTGAATACTATTAAAGTTAAATCAGATAAATATGAGGACACCTTTAAAAAGGTGGCCGACGCTAGAACTTTAGGCTTGCAAATAGCTGGCAAACTAAAAGATTTAAAAATTTCCACTATTGTTTTTGATCGGGGGGGTAATAGATATTCAGGTCGAGTAAAAGCGGTGGCTGAAGGCGCTAGAGAGGGCGGTTTAAACTTTTAGATATAAAATTGGCCAATAAGAATAAGAATAAATTATTATGACTACAGAAAAAACAACGACAGCAAAAACTCAAAATCCGACTGATAATACTCGGCTGGTAACTAATGATACCCCCAAAACAGATGGTCAGTTTAAAGGTAGGCGTCGAGGACAAGGATCTAGAAGAGAAAAACCTAAGAGTGAATTTGCTAATAAAATTTTAGATATTCGTCGAGTGACTCGAGTGATGGCTGGTGGACGTCGATTTAGTTTTTCTGTGGCTATAGTTATTGGTGACAAAAAGGGGAGAGTAGGTGTGGGTATAGGTAAAGCTTCTGATACGGCCTTAGCTATAGAAAAAGCCACTAATGATGCCAAACGGAACATGATTACTGTTCCTATAACCAAGGAAGGCTCTATTCGCCACGAAGTTGAAGCTAAATATAACTCTGCTCGTATCTCTATTACACCATCAGCTGGTAAAGGTTTAGTGGCTGGAAGTGCTGTTAGAATAGTTCTAGATCATGCTGGTGTTAAAGATGTTAATGCTAAAATATTGTCTCGTAGTAAAAATAAATTAAATATTGGTCGAGCGACTATTCAAGCTTTAGAGTCACTAACTTAAAATAAAAAACATGCAAGCACACGAATTAAAACCAACTACTAAAAATTCTAAAGCCAAAGTCATTGGCCGTGGAGGTAAAAGAGGCAAAACTTCTGGTAAGGGTCATAAGGGTCAAAAAGCTAGAGCTGGTAATAGCACTAGACTAGAGCTTCGTGATCAAATTAAAAAAATCCCTAAATTAAGAGGGAGAGGAGTCAATTCTAATAAATCTGTTCAAACTAAAAGTCAGTCTGTAAATTTGTCTGATATTGAAAACTTATTTGTAGCTGACTCTAAAGTGACTCCTATTAAGTTACTAGAAAAAGGAATCATTAGACGGGTATCTGGAAAAATTCCAGTTATAAAAATATTAGGCACTGGCCAGTTAACAAAAAAAATAGATGTGGCTGGATGTTTAGTGTCTAGAATGGCAGCTGAAAAAATAACTCAAGCCGGGGGAACTGTGTCTTAATTTTTGTGTGGGTGAGTGTCGGGATAGATTTTTAGCTTAAAAAATGTTAAGAATAAGGTAACAGAAATTGAGACTTTAAAAATTCAATGAATAATTTTACTCAAAAAATTAAATTAATCCTAGCTGATCCAAATTTAGGTAAGCGGATTTTATTTGTGGGCTTAATATTGGCTTTATTTAGAGTTGGGGCTTCGATACCAATACCAGCCATTGACACTTCTACTTTAGAGAATTTCTTACTTAACAATCAGTTTTTTGGCTTATTAAATATTTTTTCTGGTGGGGGTTTGGCCAATTTATCTATTTTTATGCTAGGGGTGGGTCCTTTTATTACCGCTAGTATTATTATGCAATTATTAACTTTAATTTTCCCTGGGTTAAAGGAGCTTTATCACGAAGAGGGCGATGCCGGCCGGCGTAAATTTTCTCAATATTCACGATTATTATCTGTACCGCTGGCTGTTCTTCAAGGTTTTGGATTATTGACTTTACTATCTCAGCAAGGAGTTTTGCCGGGGATGTCTTTGGAGGCAAAAATTTTAGCTGTTCTTATTGTAACTGCAGGTTCAGTTCTTTTGATGTGGTTGGGCGAGTTAATCAATCAATATGGTATTGGCAACGGGGTGTCAATTTTGATTTTTGCCGGTATCGTAGCTAGTTTACCAGGGGCGATTTCACAGCTTATTTTGACTTTTGATGTTAGTTTATTGCCAACTTATTTAGGTTTTATTGTTCTATCTATTATTATTGTGGCTGGAGTAGTGATAGTTACAGAAGGGGAAAGGCCTATTCCGGTTACTTATGCTAAAAGAGTAAGGGGGGCTAAAACTTATGGTGGCATGTCTACTTATTTACCAATTAGAGTTAATAATGCTGGAGTGATGCCAATTATTTTTGCTTTGTCTATTTTATTGTTTCCACAGATGATAGTTAATCTTTTGGGACAAGTTGACAATATTTTATTGCAAGATATTTCTCGTATATTTTTGAATTTTTTCAATAATGCTTGGTTGTATAGTACCGTTTATTTCTTGTTGGTTTTTGGCTTTACTTTCTTTTATTCGGCTGTTACTTTCGACCCTCATGCTATTGCGACCAATTTGCAAAAAGGAGGTGCCTTTATTCCAGGGGTTAGGCCGGGGCTACCAACTGAAACTTATATTTCTGGTTTATTAACTAGATTAACGTTTTTTGGAGCTTTGTTTTTAGGAGTTATTGCTATGTTGCCACTTATTATGCAAGAAATTACAGGTATCGCGACTTTGGCTATTGGTGGAACCGGACTTTTGATTGTGGTGTCGGTTATTCTAGATTTGATTAAAAAAATAGATGCTCAAGTGACAATGCGTGAGTATTAAAAAACAATTTACAGAGTTAAAAACAAAAACCTCTACTTAAAGTAGAGGTTTTTGTTTGATTGTAGCTTGTGGGGCTATTTTAATGTATACTCTAATCGTTATGATGGTTTCTACTTCTAAGCTTTTAACTTATATTTTTATTGGCCGGTCCGGTTGTGGCAAAGGTACGCAGTCTAAATTAATGATAGAATATATTAAACAGACAGCCTCTTTGTCTGAAAACCCTGTTTTACATGTGGAAACAGGGGCTCATTTAAGAGAATTTGTTCAAGGTTCGTCTTTGGCTAGTCAAAAAGCTAAGCAAATAATGGACGCTAAAGAGCTACAACCCTCGTTCGTGTCTAATTTTATTTGGTCTAGGGTGTTAATAGAAAATGTGACTGGAGGGGAGCATTTAATAATAGATGGTTCTCCCAGGAAGTTGGTCGAAGCGGAAATTCTAGATTCAGGACTTAGTTTTTTGGGTCGAGTTAAGCCCAAGGTAGTTCACTTGAATGTGTCGAGAAAGTGGTCTAAAGACAGGCTTTTAGGTCGAGGTCGAGTTGATGATGATGCTTTAGGAATAGAAAAAAGACTAGACTGGTTCGACAAGGAAGTAGCACCAGTAATAGAATTTTTTCGTAATGCTGATAATTTTGATTATTTAGATATAAATGGGGAGCAGGAGATAAAGAAAGTTCATCAAGATATTTTAAATCAATCAAATTTAAGCCATATTTAATTGTGATTAGATTAAAAACTAAAACCGATATAATAAAGTTAAGAGAAGGGGGGCGTCGTCTGGCTCAAATTTTGCATACTATTAAGAATGAGATCAGGCCGGGGGTGTCGACTGCCAGTTTAGATAAGTTGGCTCAATCAATGATTAAAGACTTGGGTGACAAGCCAGCTTTTTTGAATTATAAGCCAGCAGGAGTTAAAAAGCCTTATCCGGCCGCTTTGTGTGTGTCGGTTAATGATGAAATAGTTCACGGTATTCCTGGAAACAAGATTTTGCAAGACGGGGATTTGGTGACTATAGATTTAGGCTTAAAACATGATGGTTTGATTACAGATTCTGCTATTACAGTACCAGTGGGAAAAATTTCTTCCGAGGCCAAATTATTAATTACAGCTACTGAAGAGTCGCTAAAACTAGCTATTAAAGCTGTTAAGCCAGGGGCCACTATTGGTGATATTGGGTCGGCGGTAGAAACATATATTAAAAAACAAGGTCTAGGTTTAGTTAGAGATTTAGCTGGTCATGGAGTTGGCTATGCGGTTCATGAGGAGCCGTTAGTGCCTAATTATGGCCATAAGGGTCAGGGTGAGGTGTTAAAACCTGGTTTAGTCATTGCTATTGAACCTATGGTTACTTTAGGGAGTGATCAAACTAAAATTTTGGCCGATGGTTATACTTTTGTCACCAAAGACGGTAGTTTAAGTGCCCACTTTGAACATACGGTAGCAGTGACAGATAAAGGGGTGGAAGTACTATCTTTGTTAGCTTAAAGAGATAAAAATATGAAACATAAATATCAAGATACTTTAGTCATTATTAAGCCAGATGCCTTACAGAGGAGTTTGCTGGGTGAAATTATCAGTCGTTTTGAAAGAAAAGGTTTGCAAATAAGAGCTATGAAAATGCTTAAAATAGAGGACAATGTTTTAGATGACCATTATCGTCATCATATTGATAAACCATTTTTTTCTGGGTTAAAGCGTTTTATGCAAACTTCACCAGTAATATTAATGGTAATTTCTGGTATAGACGCTGTGTCGGCTGTTAGGCTACTGGTGGGGCCAACAGATGGATCTAAAGCTGATGCTGGATCTATTAGAGGCGATTTCTCTTTAAATACTCAGTCTAATATTGTTCATGCTTCTGATTCTGAAGAGTCAGCGGTGGCAGAAATTAAACGTTTTTTCACTGCAGTTGAGATATTTGATTATCAAAAGCCAGACGCCCCTTATGTTTATGCATCTGAAACTGATTGGGGAGATATTTAAGTTTTTGCAAATTTAGAATAGAGGTCTATAATAAAAGAAGGCTATTTGAAGTATTATCTAGATCAAAATTTGCCCTAGGGAGCCTTATATTGTTCAGAGCCGTGGTTTTGGATTGCGGGCACCCACGTAGAATTTATTCTTCTAGGGTTTAATACTTGCAGATAGCCTAACAGAAAAAACCATAATTTTATTATGGTTTTTTCTGTTTAAAAACAGTTAGCGAGAAGAATATTTTTCAGGTACAATAAAAAACTATGGGAAGATTTTTAATTTATATCGTGGCCCTGGCGGTAACGGGAGCAACATTTTTTTTCAGTATTGCTGCTTATCATAATTTTTTGTTTTGGAAGCTTTCTTATATGGATATAGCTATTCATTTTTTAGCTAGCATGTCAGTGGCCTTATGGGGTTTAATTTTTTATTTTTCTTTTGTTAAGCCCAGATTTTTACGCTTTTATTTTTCTTTTTCAACTGTTTTTTTAGTGGCTTTAATTTCGGCTCTATCTGTAGGGGGGATTTGGGAATTGTTTGAGTTTACTTTGGACGAATTATGGACAGCCCAGCTGACTGTCAAGCAATTGTCTTTTTTGAAATTTTCTATTAACGATACTTTTAGTGACTTATTTTTTGATGCCTTAGGTGGTACAACAGCAGCTTTAATTTTTTGGTTTAATTGGAAGCCTAAAAAAGTAAATATCAACATTGACACACCAGAGGTGGAACAAACTAGTATATAATGTATTTATATGATGATTACTGATGTTGCTATTACATTTCATGGAGGAGCAGGGACTGTGACTGGGTCTAATTTTTTACTCCAAACAGGGGGTGACAATGAAAATTTTAAATATTTAATAGACTGCGGTTTGATTCAAGGGGGTAATGTTTGTGATGACTGCAACTATGAAAAATTTCCTTATGATCCTGCCACCATTAAAGCTTTGTTTATTACTCATGGTCATTTAGATCATGTTGGTCGAATAGGAAAATTAATTAAAGACGGTTTTACGGGGCCCATTTATTCAACTTTGCCGACTCGTGATATTGCTGAACTGATTATGTTGGATAGTCTCGGGGTGATGGAAAAAGAAAGAAGTAAAACCCAAAAGCCACCCCTTTATGATGAGGATGATGTCGCTCAAGCAATGGCAGAGTGGCAAACAGTCGATTATCACCAGCCGATTGAACTAAATGGCTTACAGGTGGTATTTCGAGACGCTGGTCATATCTTAGGCTCTAGTATGATTGAGTTTACTATTAATAAGAGAAAATTGTTGTTTACGGGGGACTTGGGCAATTCTCCAGCGCCACTTCTACGCCCAACAGAGAAAATTACTGATATTGATTATTTAGTGACAGAATCTGTATATGGTGATCGCAATCATGAATTAGCTGATGATAGAAAAAAGATTTTAAAAGATACTATTAAAAATACTATGACCGCCGGTGGAACCTTAATGATACCAGCTTTTTCAGTTGAAAGGACTCAAGAGCTTCTTTTTGAAATAGAAAATATGATGGAGGCCTCAGAAATACCACTAGTACCAGTATTTTTAGATTCACCACTAGGTATTGCGGTAACTAAAGTCTATGAAAAACATAAGCATTTATTTAATAAAGAAGTAAGACTAAGTATGAATGAGGGTGACGGTATTTTTAATTTTCCTCAACTTCAATTTACCAAAAGTACAGATCAGTCAAAAGCTATCAGACATGCTCCGAAACGTAAAATAATTATAGCTGGTTCTGGTATGTCTAATGGGGGACGAATTCTACATCATGAAAAAGCTTATTTACCAGACCCTAATAGCACTTTACTTTTGGTGGGGTATCAGGTTTATGGTTCTTTGGGGCGCTACTTACAAGATGGAGCTAAAAATGTAAAAATTATGGGTGAAGATGTAGCTGTGAGGGCCAAGGTAGTAAAAATTTCAGGTTATTCGGCCCATAAAGACTCAGATGATTTGTTGGATTTTATTTCAGATTCAGCTGATACTTTAAAAAAAGTATTTTGTGTTTTAGGTGAACCTAAATCGTCTATGTTCTTAGCTCAAAGAGTGAGGGATTATTTAGGATTGAAAGTATCTGTGCCCGAAGCAGGTCAAACCATTAAACTAGATATGTAATAAAAAAACCTCGCTTGAGGTTTTTTTATTGGTTTATTTAACAGTTTGGACTATGTTAGAAAAAGTGTCAGGGTTGTTTTCTGCTAGGTCGGCTAAGATTTTTCTATCTAAGTCGATATTTTTTTTCTTGAGTAAGTCTATAAATTTACTGTATGACAATTCAAATGGTCTGACAGCAGCATTGATTTTAATATTCCATAGTCGTCTAAAGTCTCCTTTTTTATTTTTTCTG
>JBFIHK010000002.1:0-47544 GCA_041601795.1 Minisyncoccia bacterium | reverse complement strand
TTTTACCTGGTTTAAAAGAAGACACTAAACACGCCATATTTGGAGTTCTCTTTATTACAGTTAGTATATTTTTCCTTTTGGCTAAATTTGACTACGCTGGTATGGCCGGTAAATACACTTATCAAGGTTTAGACTTTTTACTTGGTGCGGGCTACTTGATACTACCTTTAATCCTAATTATTATTGGGGTGTCTTTTTTCCTCGCTGTTAAAACAAACTTTTTACTTCATAGAATAATTGGTGGGTCACTACTGTTTATTTCTACTTTAGGTATTTTTAATATTGTTTTAAACGACGACACAGCTGGAGGTTTAATTGGCCGAGCCATTGCTGGACCTTTATTAACTTTTTTTGATTTTTATGTCAGTTTGGTGGTTTTAATTTCGGCTGGACTAATAGCGGTGTTTGTCATTTTTGACACTAGGCTATCTTTTGACAATTCTATTTTTGGTTTCCGTTTTGGTAAAAAAGAAACAGAAGAAGATTTAGAAAATGAGGCTGAAGCTTTAATCATCAATAACAGCTCAAACGAAGAAGACGAAGATACGGAAAAAGAAAATGGAAATCAGAAACAACCTGAAAAAAATAGACCGGCACAAGCAAGTGGCAACACAGAAGAAGCGGGTGGTTTTTTGTCTGGGGTCATGAGTTTTACTAAAAAAAGCGGTGGTAAACCTTTTACTCAACCCCCACTATCACTTCTCTCTCGCGATAAAGGTAAACCTGGAGTTGGTGACATTAAAGCCAATAGTAATATTATTAAAAGAACTTTGGCTAACTTTAATATTAATGTGGAGATGGATGAAATATCTATTGGCCCCTCTATTACTCGCTATGCCTTAAAGCCTGCCGAAGGAGTTAAACTGTCACGAATTTTAAATCTTCAAAACGACTTGTCGCTGGCCTTGGCAGCTCACCCTCTTAGAATAGAAGCGCCAATTCCTGGCCGGTCGCTAGTGGGTATAGAAATTCCAAATACTACTAAAACCACCGTCGGCTTAGGATCCATTTTAAGTAGCAAAGAATTTTCTAATTCCAACTTACCACTTTTAATTGGCCTTGGACGAGGTATTTCAGGGGAATCACATTTTGCCAACATTGCTAAAGCCCCCCATATGTTAATAGCCGGAGCAACGGGTTCTGGAAAATCGGTTACTATTCATACTTTGGTAACTTCCCTGTTATATCGCAATCCACCAGAACGATTACGGTTTTTAATGATAGACCCTAAACGAGTTGAGTTAACTTTATACAACAAAACCCCCCATCTATTATCACCAGTTATTACTGACCCTAAAAAAGCTATTATGGCCTTACGCTGGGCCACTAAAGAAATGGAACGACGCTACGCTCTTTTGGAAGAAGAAACAGTGCGAGATATTCAGTCTTATCATACCAACGTTTTAGAGCCGGCCTTAAAAAAACAAACGGGTGACGGAGAAGATATAGAGTTGATGCCTTATATAGTTATTATTATAGACGAACTAGCCGACATTATGTCGACTTACCCTAGAGAACTAGAAGCAGCCGTAGTTCGCCTAGCTCAAATGTCACGGGCAGTAGGTATTCACTTAGTACTATCAACCCAAAGACCTTCAGTTGAAGTCATTACTGGTTTGATTAAAGCCAACATTCCATGTCGAATTGCCCTTCAAGTAGCCAGTCAAATAGACTCTCGAACTATTTTAGACTCGCCTGGAGCTGAAAAATTGTTAGGGGCTGGAGATATGCTCTATCTGTCGGGTGAAATGTCTAAAGCTATCCGTCTACAATCGGCTTTTATTTCTGAAAATGAAGTCAAAAATGTAGTGAAGCACATAATAGAAGAGCAAGGCGACACCCCGCCCCCAGATCAAATTATTTTAGAAGCCGACAGCTCTTCTAGCGGTAATGCCATTTTTAGTTCTGGTATAGACGGGGGTGACGATGATGATGACTTGTATGAAGATGCTAGGCAAGCTGTACTTGAGGCCAGCAAAGCTTCAGCCTCCTACCTACAACGGAAGCTACGTGTAGGTTATGCCAGAGCAGCCCGCCTGTTGGACATGTTAGAAGAACGAGGTGTAGTGGGCCCAGCCGATGGGGCTAAGCCACGCGATGTTTATGATAATAACCCCAAAAATGACTATGAAGAATAAAACAATCCTCCCGTCCAATCCCCGCAGCAGAGCTGTGAAGTATTAGACTTCCAATAGAAACTATTTATGAAAAATTTACTGATTTACAATAAACACTTAGTGATTAAAATTTTCTTAATGCTCACTGTATTAGCTATAATTTTAATCTTTGCTTATTTTAAAACAGCTAATTTGGTTAGTGGGCCCTCTATAGATATTATTTCCCCCACCAATGCCACCACCTATCAAGACAATTTTATAGAAATAAAAGGTTCGGCTAAACGAATAGCTAAAATATATTTAAACAATAGACAAATCTTTACCGACAAAGAGGGCATTTTTAGAGAGCCATTGCTCCTCTTCCCTGGCTATAATATACTAACTCTAAGAGCCGAAGATAAATTTGGCCGTCAAGTGATAAAAAAACTTCATATAGTCCACAGCCCCCAAGAAGGACTTCCGACTTTTATTCAAAACTACACTTCCACCACTAGCCAAGCTCTAGCAACCACTTCCCCTAGTATAGATACGATTTAGCAACTATTTAATTTTAGAATAACGACTTATGCCTAAGAAAAATGTTAAAAAAGAAACTGGTGACAGCATTGAAGATACTATTAAATCAATTCAATCTCGTTTTGGCGATGAAGCCCTAATGAAACTAGGCGAAAAACCTAAAGTTAATGTTAACGCTATTCCCACTGGCTCCTTGGGGCTTGATTTAGCTCTTGGTATAGGTGGAGTACCTCGAGGCCGAGTGATAGAAATTTACGGCCCTGAGTCTTCTGGTAAAACCACCCTCGCTTTACATATTATTGCTGAAGCTCAAAAAAAAGGTGGCGTTTGTGCTTTTATTGACGCTGAACATGCCATGGACCCTGAATACTCCAAAAAATTAGGAGTTAAAATAGATGATTTGTTAATTTCACAACCAGATTATGGTGAGCAAGCCCTAGAAATTACTGAAAGCCTAGTTCGCTCAGGTAAAATAGATGTGATTGTTGTCGACTCGGTGGCTGCCCTAACCCCTAAAGATGAAATAGAGGGTGATGTCGGTGCTCACCATGTAGGCAAGCAAGCTCGACTGATGAGTCAAGCTTTGCGTAAAATGACAGCTATTACCGCCAAATCTAAAACAACTGTTATTTTTATTAATCAAATTAGAATGCAAATTGGGGTCATGTTTGGCAACCCCGAAACCACCCCTGGTGGTAAAGCCCTTAAGTTTTACTCTTCTGTTCGCTTAGACGTGCGCCGAATTGCCCAAATTAAAAAAGGCGAAGAAATTGTTGGAGGCCGAGTTCGAGTAAAAGTAGTTAAAAACAAAGTCGCGGCACCATTTAAAGTGGCTGAATTTGATATTTTATATAACGAAGGCATTTCTCCAGAAGGTGAAATTATTGCCCTAGCCGAAAAATATGACATCATTAAAAAATCAGGGGCTTTCTACTCTTACACCGACAGTAAAGACGAAAAAATAAAACTAGGTCAAGGTTATGACGCCACTAGAACCTTCTTAAAAGATAACCCTAAAACTATGGCTGAAATAGTAAAGAAGGTGAAGAAAAGTTTAGAAGAAGTATAAAAACTAAACTCGACTAGTATATTCGCCAGTATCGGTATTAATTTCAATAGTATCACCTACTTCTATAAACATTGGAGTGGTAACAACGGCTCCAGTTTCTACTGTTACTTGTTTATTGCCCCCTTGAGCAGTATTACCCTTAATAGACGGCGGGGCTTCGGTTACCTTTAAAGTCACTTTAATTGGAATATCAATACTAATTGGCTTATCGTCAAAAGATAAAAAGTCTACAATATCGTTTGGTTTAACATAAATAATTTTACTGGCAACAGAATCATGAGGAATAGTAAAACGCTTACTAGGGTCATCTTTTTCACAAAACCAATACTCACCTTTATTAGTATATAAATATTTAATAGGTCTTTTTTCTATATCAGCTTCAGCTACTTGCTCACTTTGATGAAAGGAATTTTCAACTACCTTACCAGTGATAAGGTTTTTTAATTTAGTTTGATTGACTGGTTTTCTTTGTTGTTTACGAAAAACATGCGAATCTAAGACTTCGCAAGGATCACCATTAAAAATAATAAACTTTCTGGGTTTTATTTCGTTATAACTTAACATATAGAGAGTAAATTTAGAGTCTAACCTTGAACAAAAGGAAGAAGAGCCATAAAACGAGCTCGCTTAACAGCTGTTCCTAAACGGCGTTGATGTTTGGCACAAGTACCAGTACGGCTGTGACGCAAAATTCGACTATGAGTGTCAAGATAATTTTTCAATATCTCAACTTCTTTGTAGTCAACATCTTTAATATTATTTGTACAAAAGTAACATTGTTTCATGATATTTTTTTCTTTAAATTACTTAAAAAGGAATGTCTTCCGGGTTAATATCTTCGTCGGGATAATCTATTTGATTATCATCTGCTGGCGCCTTATTACCCTCTTCAGCTTTGTTGTTATTAGCTCCAGAATTATAATTAGAAGAGCCAGAGGCATCACTTCTGGTCCCAAATTGAACTCTGTCGGCCACTATTTCAGTCCGGTATTTTTTGTTGCCATCGGCATCGTCCCAACTTCTAGTTTGCATTCGACCTTCAACTAGAACTGAACTCCCCTTTTTTAAATATTGAGCGCAATTAGCAGCTTGAGCACCAAAAACAACTACATTATGATATTGAGTATCTTCTTGTCTGGCTCCATTTTTATCTTTCCAATACCTATTAGTAGCAACAGAAAAATTGACCACTGATACTCCAGAAGGCATTTGGCGTTCTTCGGGATCTCTAGTTAAATTACCAATAATTAAAGCTTTATTTAAATACATATTTTAAAACTAAGAGGTTAATAAGTCTTCAATTTCTTTATCAATAACTTTTTTAGACTCTGGGTCGACACTTTTTACATCATCTGCACTCACACTCTCCGTAGTAGTTGATGCGGACTTACTTTCTGTTTTAGTTTTAGAGGCAATTTTTTTGACCCCTTCTACTTGTTTGGCAGGTTTGGCTTCATTATTTCTAGAACTTTCAATTAAAATATAGCGTAAAATATGATCTGATTTTTTAACCACTTCATTAATACTAGCTACATCAGCTGGGTTTAATTCAAATTTAATAGCTCCAAAATAGGCATCGGAAAACTTAGCATACTTATTATTCATCATTTTTCTGATGGTGTATTCCAGTTTCCTCATTTCTGGAGCCATATCAGTAATAACAACCCCCCCCTTACTTTTAATATTACTTGTAATAACCTCATCTACAATACTCAATTTATCAGCTTCTGGCACTAGAGGCACCAAAAGATAACCAATTTCATATACCTTGGGGTCTTTTAAATCTAAATTGTCTTCAGTTGTATTTGTGTCTACCATATGTGTCTAGATACTATCAGATATATTTGTCGCTGTCAAAACCTCCCCACACGGATAGACGGCATAAAATAAATAAAGACAAAGTCACCTTTCCGGACAAGTGGTTGCGAAATTTAGCTAAAAAAAGTTTTAATTATTATTTAAATGACCCCCAAAAAGCTTTAACCAATTGTCAGTTGTTTTCTCCGCTACTACCTCTAGGCTTATTTTTTTTAACTCGGCTACTTTTTTGGCTACTTCTTCAACATACGCTGGTTCATTACGACGACCCCTATATGGCACAGGGGCTACATATGGACAATCTGTTTCTATAAGCAATCTATCTAAAGGAACATATTTAACCAACTCTTCATAATCACGAGCAAAAGTAATGACACCAGTAAAAGAAATGTAAAATCCTAAATCTAAAAATTTTTGAGCTTCAGCTACACTACCGGCAAAAAAATGAACGTCCCCTACCACTTTAGATTCTTGTTTTAAGATATCTATTGCATCTAAATAGGCCGAATCTGTTTGTCCAGAACGCAAGTGAAGCATCAGAGGTTTATCTACAGTGTTAGCTAAATGAATCTGATCGACAAAATTTTTAATCTGAAGTTCTTTCTGGCTAGCATCAGCTCGAAAATAGTCCAAGCCACATTCCCCTACACCAACGACTCCTCGCTCTTTAGCTAAAGAAGTATAAAAATCTAAATCAAATTGCTCACCCTCTGTAAACAACTGCTCGGCTTTTTCTGGACTTAATTCTGCTTGATCTAGATGAGAACTACTAGTGTGCACCGGATGTAAACCAACAATAGCATAAACTCCTTGATTGTATTTTTGAGCCAAAGCCACTGCTTGAGTAGATGTTTTTCTACTAGTACCGACATTAACTTGCCAAATATTTTTTGCAAGCGCTCTATCTATCACCTCCTGCCTGTCATCGTCAAAACGATCAAAATTGATATGGGAGTGAGCATCTATTAAATAAGGTTTGTTTATCATTTAAATTAATCTTTGCGCAAAAACAAAGCCTCGGTTGGCATTTTATTATCTAAAATAAGTGTTTTTATTTTTTGAGCTGTGTCAGGCATCACAGGTTCCAATTTACAAGCCACCTTAAACAAAGAAGCCAACAAATAGGCTACATCTTTTTCAGCACCGGTTTTATCTACCTTTATTTTTTTAAATGGCTCTTCTTTTTGAATATATTCATCGAGTTTACTAATATCGACCCAAATATCATCGACAAATTTATTGATGTTATAGTTTTCTAACTCTAGGTTCTCGACTGTAAAAAAGTTTTCTTCTTTGCCCTTATCTGCAATAGACACATTGTAAGTGGTAGCCATTTTCATAATCCGTGACACCAAATTACCCAACCCATTGGCTAAGTTGGCATTATAAGCTTCTTTAAACCTAATGAGTGAAAAATCTGAATCTTCAAAATTTTGAAAATGACGAGCAATATAATAGCGCACTGCTTCAGCACCAAACTCGCCTACTAAATCTTCAGGGGCAACCACATTACCTAAACTTTTACTCATTTTGCTACCATCGGGACCATTTATAAAACCGTTAATAACCACCCGCCTAGAAGGAGTAAGCCCCACCGACATTAACATAGCCTGCCACATGGCCGACTGTTGGCGTAAATTGTCTTTGCCAGCATATTGAACCGCTGGCCACCATTTATTAAAAGAATCAACATTATCTGGCCAGCCTAAAGCTGAAATATAATTGACTAAAGCATCAAACCAAACATACATCACCTGACTGTCATCACCAGGAACCGGTATTCCCCAAGGCATTTTAGTTTTCAATCTAGAAATACTAAAATCTTGCAACCCCCCTTGAACAAAATTTCTAATTTCTTTCAGGCGCCAACTAGGAACCACAAACCCCGACTCTTTATCATAAAAATCTAACAATTTATCTCCAAAAGCCGAAAACTTAAAAAAATAATTTTCTTCATCTCTTAGCTCTAAATCAATTTTAGGGTGAAGCGGACAATGACCGTCCACTAAATCAGAATCTGTCTTTTCTAACTCACAACCAACACAATATTTAACTTGATAGTTTTTTTTATAAATAAAACCACCAGCATCACATCTCTGCCAAAAAGTTTGGGCTGATTTTATATGAGACTTGTCAGTGGTGCGAATAAAATTTACTTCGGGGTCGATATTTAAAAGTGGAATTAAATTTTTAAACTTAGCCGCAAAATTATCGACATAAGTTTTAGTGTCTAACCCGGCCTTTTTAGCTCCATCGTAAATTTTTTGCCCATGTTCATCAGTACCCGTGTTAAAAAACACTTCTTGCCCTAATAATTTTTTATAACGAGCAATAATATCAGCTCGAACCAATTCCATAGCAAAACCTATATGAGGATCAGAATTAACATAAGGCAAAGTGGTAGTAATGTAAAATGTCTTGTTTGGCATAATAATACAGTTTTCTACTTAAACATTTTGAGATAAACTTTTGAGTTTTCTTTTTTCGGCATCACGGGCCATCTCCATAAACACCGTCGCTACCGGTACGGCCAAAATAATACCCAAAAAGCCAGCCAATTGTCCTCCAACAACCAAAGCAATAATCACAATAATAGCTGGCACTCCAACTATACTTTTAACCACCAAAGGATAAATAAGATGATTTTCAAATTGCTGAATAATAATATATAAGCCAATTGTCATTAAACCTAAGGTAGTATTGTCTATAAAAGCAAGTAGCACGGCTGGAATAGCTGATAGAATTGGACCGAAAATAGGAATAAGCTCAAACATAGCCGCTAGGATAGCTAAGGTTAAAGCATATTTAACGCCTAAAATAGTTAAACCTAAATAAACTAACACTCCCACAATTAAAGCTAAAAGTAATTGCCCTTTCATCCACTGACCAATTTTATATTGAGATCTATTCCATAGGTCTATAACATAGGCTTCGTATTGAACAGGTACAATAATACGTAAAAAGTTTTCTATTCCCCTTTCTTGAACCGCTAAATAGAAAGACAGCACCATAATTAAAATAAAACTAAAAGCTCCACCAAAAACAGTAGTGGCAGTAGAAAAACTTCCTGCCGATAAATCAGCTAAAAGTATTTGTAAGTCGCGTAACATGTTTTCTAAAGACAAACTAGATGAAGGCCCTCCTGTAAATTCAGCCAGCGGACCAATTTGATCAAATAAACTAATGGCTTCTATTTTTTCGGGTAGAGTTTCAGCTAAACGAGAAATATCGACAAAAAGTGGTGGAATAAAGAAATATAAAAAGCCTAAAATAACCACAAAAGACAAAGCATAAATACCAAGTACCGACCAAACACGAGGAATTTTGTAAGTCAAAAGCCATCTAGTAGCTGGCTCTACAGCAGAAGCGATCACCACTGAAGTTAAAATAATAAACATTAAATCAAGCAACAAGTACATCAAAAAAGCGACTGCTAACACTAAAATAGTTCTAACAATGGTGCCGGTGCTAATAACTAATGTTTGTTTATCGATTGAACTCATAATATTTTTGTTAAAATTTTACTGTTGTTTAATGTGATTTAATAAGTCATCTATAGCCACCCTCACCTGCCCTCCAGTATCTCGATCACGAACGGTAACGGTACCATCTTCCATGGTATCGAAGTCTACTGTCACACAAAAAGGAGTGCCAATTTCATCTTGTCGACGATAACGCTTACCAATATTGCCATTGTCATCCCACATCACAAAAGACAACTCAGACTTTAAATCTTTAAAAATACTTCTGGCTTTTTCCACCAACTGTGGTTTGTTTTTAAGAAGTGGAAAAACAGCTACTTTAATTGGTGCCACCAAATAAGGTAGGGCTAAAAAAGTACGGGGCTCTTCTCCTAAAACATCTTCCCGATAAGCTGAAACTAGCACCGCTAAAACAGCTCTATCTACCCCTAAAGACGGTTCAATGACATGAGGTATATATTTAGTATTCGTCTCTTGATCTAAATAATCTAAACTCACCCCGCTTGATTTACTGTGACAAGACAAATCATAGTCTCCTCTATAAGCTAAACCAAAAAGCTCTTTTCGGCCAAACGGATAATCAAACTCAAAATCAATAGTTTTTTTAGAATAATGAGCTCTGTCTTCGGGGCCAATTTCCTTAGCATGAATTTTTTCTTTATCAATACCAATACTACAAGCCCAGGAGCTAATGTCTTTTTGCCAAGCGTCAAAATGACTTTCCCAATCATCGGGTCTAACAAAATATTCTACTTCCATTTGTTCAAATTCTCTAACTCGAAATAGGAAATCCCGTGGAGTAATTTCATTGCGAAAAGCTTTACCAATTTGACCAATACCAAAAGGAATTTTAGGGTGAAAAGAATCTATAACATTTTTAAAATTGACAAAAATTCCCTGAGCTGTTTCTGGACGCAAATAAGACACATCGCCACCGGTCGCACCTACTTTTGTTTCAAACATCATATTAAACTGCCTCACATTAGAAACCTTATTACCATCAGGGCTGGTAATATTATTTTTCTCTATGGCTTTAGACATTTGATCTAGATTTAAACCTTCTGTTTTTACCCCCGCCTCTTCCAATAAATGGTCAGCTCTGTATCTTTTTTTAGTTGTTAGATCTTCAACTAAAGGATCGGAAAAACCGTCCACGTGACCACTAGCAGCCCAGACCTTAGAGTTCATTAAAATGGCAGCGTCTAAGCCAAAAATGTCTTCTCGGTCAACCACAAAAGTTTGCCACCAAGAATTTTTGATATTATTTTTTAATAACACTCCTAAAGGACCGTAATCATAAGTTCCAGCCAAACCTTGATAAATGTCTGAACCCTGATAAATAAACCCCCGCCTTTTAGCTAGGGCCACTAAAGATTTCATTGTGTCGGTATTTGTCATATATTTTACGGGGTCACGACACCGTCTCTATTATTAAAATTACTATCTGCTAATGTCCTGATATTAACTGCTCGAGCAGTATTATTCAATACCGTATCAGTAAAAGTATCAAATCCAGACAATCTAACCTCACTTGTCAAGTTAGGCGATGTACCCTCTTGAGAGAGACTAGGGTTTAGTTCAACCTGAAAAGAAACCTTTTTTTCACGCGCACCAGCTTCTAATTGGCCTACTTGCCACACCACCTCGCGACTAGTGGCATTAAAAGATATAGCTTCACTTAATGGCAAGTATCTATTTTCCCAATCCACATAGACAGGTAAAGTGGTTTTAACCAAAACATCGCGCAAATTATTGGAAGGATTATTTATTGTCCAAGTGACAGTATAAGTAGTTGCCTCGCCCACCTTAGGTGGTAAGGGGCCAGTGTTTTGCAAAGGTCCACCAGTGTAAAAAGCCTGATTGGTAACTGTGGCAGCTGAAGCTACTTGAATTTTAGTTTCTATGTCAGCAGTAATTTGACGGCCAGTAAAACCAGTTCCCTCTCTCACACCCACAAAATTAGCCTTTAAAGCTATGGTTGGATTGGCTACTTGCCCCGAGCTTAAATCTGGCACTCTAAAAGAAAAATTAACCCTCCCCGAAGAATTGGGGGCTAAGGAGGTAAAAGCATCGGTGGTAGTTTTATTCCAAGTAATTTGATTATTGGTTGAACTATAAAACCCATTACTAACCGATATACTCTCAGCAATATCAATATTACTGTCTAAACTTAACTTAATTTCAACATCATTTAAAACCGTATCTAAATTATTTTTATAAGGCAAAGACACAGTCACTTTGTCTCCACTTGATACCACCACCTGAGAACCAACTTTTTCATTAACAATTAAACCTAAATCAACAAAAGCTGAAGCTAAAACTGTAGTGATTGAAGTTTGATTAAAAACCAATTCCACCACATCTTCTAACACTAAATCTTGAGCCCCAGCTGTGACTTGAAATATTTTTTCTGCCCCACTTACACCTTCTATTACCCCGTAAATAATAATGTTTTCAGTTTGACCAGCTTTAGGACTAGAAACAAGCCAAGTGTTTTGCCCATAAGTAGGTTCGCGACTTGACCTAGAAAAACTAAAACCTGATGGATATAAAACGGTAATCAGCATAGGCTCTAAACTATCTTCTGATTGAGGAGTCATATTTATAGTTAAAGCCATTTCTTGTCCTGAAGTAATTTCATCTGGTACTTCAACTGATAAATTTACAGGTGGAGAATCAATAGAAAAAGAAATATTAGCATTTTTAGTATACAAAGACTGAGACCCAGGTATGTTGTACTCTATAGTAGCCTTAACTTCTTGAACCTCACCTTTGTTACCAAAAAAAATCGCTTTCACACTTTTATTAACTAAAGACCCTGGATCAACAGCTCCAATATTTTCACTAATACGATTGGTGTTGGTGCTACCTGTGGTACTAGCCATTTTAGTCCCAGCTGGAAACTCAACGTTTAAAACAACGTTTTGCAATTGAACAGTATTACTGTTTGACATTAGCACTTGAAAAGTAGTTTCATCACCAGCCGACACCGCTACCGGACCCTTGATATCAAAATTTATATTTTGCCCTGAGACAGAGTTTCCTCCTTGCCACAAAACAAACCCAGCCACCCCAACAGTAACGATAAAAAAAGAAAAAGTAATTAATAAAAGTTTAGTTAAAAAAGAATTAGAAGTCTGCTCTTTTTCACCAGTAATTGTAGCTGGGCTTACCTGGTGAGCTCTTTTACCATATGTCATCTTAGGCTTAAGCCTACTCCGAACAAGTGGTGCCGGTTCTATGGTTTTGCTATATAAAGTTTTTTCTAATTCCCCAATAGGGCTCTTTTTTTCATCTGACATAAATTAAATTATACCATAGACCAAACAGAGCTAGAATATAACTTATTGGAAAACTTACATCCCTGAAGCATAAAAAGCTTGATTAATTACTCCTATCACTTGTCTTCTTTGTTTGGCAACGACAGACATTAATCTGTTATCTATTTTAGTCTGCAATAAATCTTGCATTTCTGTAGTTGGAGAAATATACCCCAAATAATATAAAATTCTAAAAACTATTATTACCTCTAAACTAGTCAATAATTTTGACCCTTCTTCTTTTTCCACTCCAACTTCTTGCTTAATAACTGAAAAAAAATCAACTAAATCAGTAAATATTTCTTCTTGAGGATTTTCACCCACCACCATACGAGACAACATTGAAATCACATTGTCGACAATTTTATATTGATGAGGTTTTTGTTTTAAATCAAATAAAGAAGACTTAGAATCTAACCCGACAATTTTCCAAGCGTCCCCTTTAGTTTTAATTAAAGATACCTCCACCCAAGAAAACAAAGAAGCATGAAATCTCATTTTAGAAGCTAGGCTTCGACCGGCTTTTAATTTAGCTCTGACTAAACCAAAATCTCGAGTAAAAATAGCGAGCAATAAATCTTTTTCCCCAACTGGTGTTTGTTTTAAAATAAAACCCTCAGTGTGATAGTGCTGATGACTCATCTATAAATAGTAAAGGTATTAATCCAAAAAACAAAGTTTTATAATTCTAAAGCGATAATAAAATCCATACCATCTACTGATATTTTTTCTCCCTTTAATTCTAAAGGTGTAACAAAAATAGTAGTAGCTCCGACGGCTTTTTTTATTTCATCATTAAATTTATCAATTAGGTCCTGCCCGTCTGAGGCTGTTTTAATATTTAATTTAATTTTATCGGCTGGCAACAAATTCTTGGTTTTGCGTAAGTTTTGGATAAAACGAATCAACTCTCTAGCATAACCTTCTTGTTGTAATTCGGGAGTAAGATTAAAATCAAGCACCACCATCTCTTTTTGATCTTTTTTTACTGTCACCTCTTTCACATTGATTTCATCTCTAATTAAAGCTAAATATTCAACAGGTAATTCTATATTAATACTCATACTAGCCAAAACTTGTCGAACCTTAACTCCACTTGAAGCTCTTTTTTCTAACCCCACTGACACTAATTCTCTAGTTTGAGCCATTAAATTAAGCACCTTTTCGTCAGGAGTAGAAACGGTCGCCCAATCAGACAAATGAACGCTAGAAGGACCACCTTCTTGTTTTAATTTTAAATATAAATTCTCAGCAAAAAATGGTGTGAACGGAGCCATGTATTTAGCTAGCTCCAATAAAACAAATCTGGTCGTAGCTAAAGCTTCTTTTTTATCTGTCCCCTCTTCTTTAAACCGATCACGCGATCGCCTGACATACCAAGTAGAAAAATCATTTACAAAATCACGAATCAATCGACTAGCTTCAAAGATTTTATAATCATCCAAATAAGAAGTACCCTTAGAAAGGAGTTCGTTTAACCGGTTGATGATCCACACATCAAGAACGTTGGTATTACCCGCATGAGGCAAAACAGATTTATCTTGATAAAGATCATAAAAAGCATAAACATTATTTAATAAGTTAAAGACTTTTTTAACTATTTCATCAACGGTTTTTTCATCAAAATTTTTAGAGTCTCCTGGTTGATTAACTGAATACATCCATAAACGGAGGGCATCAACACCATATTTATTGATTAGTAAATCAGGTTCTATGATATTACCAATAGACTTAGACATTTTTTTACCTTCGGCATCTAAAATATGTCCCAGACAAATAACATTTTTATAAGCCGGCCCTTTACTCATTAAAATCCCCACCGCATGCAGAGTATAAAACCAACCCCGAGTTTGATCGATGGCTTCTGAAATAAAATCAGCCGGATACAAAAGCTCTTCGTCAGAAATGGAAAAAGGATAATTGTCCTGAGCAAACGGCATAGCGCCAGAATCAAGCCACACATCAGCCACCTCTTTTACTCTAGTCAAAGTTTCGCCTTGTTCATTTAAAATTTCCACCTGATCTATATATGGCCTATGCAAATCAAGTTCATAAATATCATTATGAGGTAGAGGTGCAAAATCTAAATCTCTAATTTCGGCATTTTGAATAAATTCATCCTCCTTCATATTAATTAATTTTTTAACATCAGCCCCAACCTCCACTCCAAATAACATCCACAAAGGATATTCATGGCCAATGATTAAAATATTTTTATTTTGATATTTTTGTTCTAATTCATAAATAAAATCCCCTACTCTTTTTTTAACATCCAATAAATTTTCGCCTCCGGCTGGAGTTTTAGAAAAATAATCTTCAGGCTTGTCAAAAAAATTATGATAATCGGCCACAGGACGTCCACTAAATTCACCCGTATTTATTTCTTGCAACCTATCATCTGTAACCACTTCTGACACCCCTAAAGCGGTCGCTACCATATCGGCTGTGTCTTTTGTTCTTTTAAGGGGTGAAGTAAAAATTAAATCTATTTTTTTAGTTTGTAAATTTTTTATTTGAGCCCCAACTTGTTCTTTACCTACTTCAGTTAAAGAAACTGGAGTAGAGTTATCGGAATTAACTATATTTTTAACATTGTTTTCTGCCTGCCCGTGGCGCATAACAGTATAACTATTACCAGATTTTTTAGTTTTTTGTTTTAATTCATCTATGCTTCCAATAACAGTGATTTGACCTTGAGCGTCTTGCCAAATAGGTAGTGGAGTCCCCCAGTAACGTTCACGAGAAATAGCCCAATCTTTTACCTCACGCAACCATTCACCAAATCGGCCTTCCTTAATATGACTTGGTTCCCAGTTAATTTTTTCATTACCAGCCACCAATTGATCTCTAAGCTTCGACATTCTGATATACCAAGAGTCGCGAGCATAATAAATAAGAGGAGTTTTACAACGCCAACAATGCGGATAAGTGTGAGCGTATTTTTCTTTTTTAAACAACAAACCCCGATGAGCTAAATCTTTTATAATATCTATAGCCACTTCTTCACTGCGAACAAATTTGCCTGACAAAAAATCACAACCTTCAATAAAAGTTCCGTCTTCATTTACTAAATGGAATTTGGGTAAACCTTCTTTGGTACCCAATTCAAAGTCGTCTTGTCCATACATGACTGCTGTATGAACAATACCAGTTCCATCTTCGGTGGTAACAAAATCAGCTGTATAGACTTTAAAACTTTTAGCAAAAGCTGTTTCATCCTTAGCTTTAAATTTATCAGTTAAATAAGAGTAAGCAGGCTCATAATTTTGACCTACCAAATCGCTCCCCTTCATTTCTCTTTCCACGGTGTATTTATTTTCCCCCAAAACGTCCTCTAATCTACTCTTAGCTAAAATTAATCTGTCTTTATTATCCAACTCTATTTCAACATAAGCTATATTCTTACCCACTGCTAAGGCCACATTGCCTGGCAAAGTCCAAGGGGTAGTAGTCCAAGCTAGTAAATAAGTATTGTCTTGACCTGCGATTTTAAACTTTACATAAACAGATAAGTCTTTAATTTCAGCATAGCCTTGAGCGAGTTCATGACTAGATAACCCAGTTCCACAGCGTGGACACCAGGGCACAACTTTATAATCCTTATAAAGCAATTCTTTGTCGTTAGTGGTCTTTAAAATATTCCACACCGATTCAATATAAGAATTGTTATATGTAATATATTCGTCAGTACGATCCAACCAATAACCTATTCTATTTGTAAAATCGCTCCACAGGTTCAAAAACTTCCACACGTCAGCCCGACACTGTTGATTGAATTTTTCTATCCCATAAGCCTCTATTTCTTTTTTTGATTTTAAACCTAAAGCTTTTTCAACTTGAAGTTCTACTGGTAGACCGTGAGTATCCCAACCGGCTTTTCTTCTTACTTTGAAACCTCTCATAGTTTTATAACGAGGAATAACATCCTTAAAAGCTCTAGCTTCTAAGTGGTGTAGAGCGGGTTTAGCATTAGCGGTTGGTGGGCCTTCGTAAAAAACAAAATCACCACCAGTAGACTCCTTAGCCATGGATTGCTCAAAAATTTTGTTAGTTGTCCAAAACTTTAGCACCTCTTCCTCGTTTTTAGCCAAATCACTTTTATTGTTTGATGAATTTTTGTTGTCTGTCATATATATTACATTTTTGCTGGCACCTTAATTCCTAAAACAGATAAACCATTTTTAAGCACTCTTCTAGTGGCTTTAGTTAAAGCTAAATGATAAGGAGTTAAAATATTATCAGCATCTAAAACTTTAGTGGAAGCATAAAAACCATTAAAAACGGAGGCTAATTCGAGCAAATAAGTCACCACCAACTGGGGGCTATTTTCTCTGCCAGCCCGCTCTATTATTTCTGGTAATAGATAAAGGTTTCGCTCTAAATCTAAAATATCCGCTGTGGGCTTAATTTCACTTAAACTTAAATTCATTTCTTTAGCTTTAGTTAAAATAGACCCAGCCCTAACAGCTGTATATTGAAGATAAGGCCCTGAGTCTCCCTCTAGCGACAAAGACTTATCAAAATCAAAAATTATATCCTTACCCGGAGACTGTTTTAAAATAGAAAACTTCAAAGCTCCAATAGCTATTTGTTCAACTATAATATTTTTTTCTTTTTTCGGCCAACTTCTATCTACTGTCTTGGCGGCTATTTTAGTTTCAATTTGAGCAAGGAGGGTTTCAGCTGGTACCACATCACCGGTACGAGAAGACATTTTACCTGTTGGCAACATTAAAAAACCATGGGTAATATGAGTTATTTTTTTAGCAATATCTGGCAACACTAAAGTCATAGCTTTTAATACCACTTTAAAATAATCTAATTGCTCACTGCCGGTTATAACAACAGAATGAGTGAACTTATATTTAGACTCTTTCAATTTAGCTACTCCTAATTCTTTAGCTTCATAAGTAGGCAACCCTTCAGAATTCATAAAAACTCGAGTGTGCAGTCCTTCGGCCTCACCCTTATAAACAATTGCTCCATCACTTTTTTCAAAAACTTGGTTTTTAAGATTTTTTTCAATTAAACTCTTCCCCACCGGACCAGCCTCGCTTTCAAAAAAATAAAAATCAAATTTAGTCCCCAAGCGTTTATAAATAGTTTCAAAGTAGTCCAAGCTCCACGCTCGTCCTAAATGATATAAATAGGAAATAGTTTTATCACTCCCTTCATATATTTTTTTATTAATAACTTTAATATCTTCAGCTAATTTTTTGTCTTCCTCAAAAACCTTAGCCCCCTCAGCATAAACCTGACCTAAAAACTCTACTCTAGTTCTAGTCCGACCAAATAATTTTAATTTCAAAACAGTCCAAGGTTTCCCACGCATACCATAAACCGCTTTGGCTACATGCATACCAACATCTCCTTGATAGTTAGCCCGCTTGACTTCAGCTCCATTCCACTCCAATAACCGTGATAAAGCTTCACCAATAGTATTACTCATTAAATGGCCAATATGAAAAACTTTAAATAAATTAGGATCGGTATACTCAATAATAGTTTTATGTTTTTTAAAAACTCTATTCTGGCCAAATTTTTTGTCGGCTAAAATTTGTTTAGTTTGATCAGCAAAAAATTGGGGAGTAAGGTAAAAATTAATAAACCCAAAACCAGCTACTGTGATTTTCTCCACATAATCTAAATTTTTATCTTTTAGATTTTGAACAATATCACCGGCTAGCTCGATTGGGTCCCGACCTAAAACTTTAGCGTAAACCATAGCCACGTTAGTAGAATAATCACCTCTAGCCAAATCCTGTGGATGCTCTAAGTCAAATTTAGGACTTTTAACGCCCAAATGACGCAATTCTTCTTTAATTGCTTTTTCTAAGTTACTTTTTACCATTTATGTTCACTATATCACAAAAAAGACCCTTGACTAGAGCCATTTATCTGTTTTGGCCACTTTTTAATTACTTACCCGTTGAACCAAAACCACCTTCTTCTCGGCTTGAATCAGTCAGTGTGACAACCTCTTCTATTTTCACCTGAACCACTGGCTGAATTAATAATTGAGCGACTTTATCACCAACATTAAAAACATAATCTTCTGTTGTAGTATTAAATAAGCACAATAAAAGTTCCCCTCGGTAGCCAGAATCAAGGACTCCCGACAGTGAGGTTAACCCTTGTTTAAAAGCTAAACCACTTTTATCCCATACTAAGCCCACAAAACCATCTGGAATTTCAAAAGCGAGCCCTGTAGAAATAGAGGCTCGCCCACCGGCCGGCACCACCTTTTTTTCGACCGTACATAAATCAAGCCCAGCATCAGTTGAATGTGCATAATGTGGAACTTTAGCCAAAGAATTTAATTTTTTTATTTTAAGAATCATATTAAGAGCGTAAAATCTGATCTATTTCCCCCGCAATAGATACCATATCAACTTCTTTTTTACCTCTAGTAGTTTCGGCGGCCACCCCTAAACGAATACCCGATGGATCAGTGGGACTTCTTTTGTCCCCCGGAATAGTATTTTTATTTACAATAATACCAGCTTGTTCTAACTTTTTACTTGCTTCTCCGCCGGAAATACCTTGCCCGTTCAGCCAAGTATCAACTAAAATTAAATGCGAGTCAGTGCCACCTGTTACCAGCCGCCAGCCAAGTTTAGTTAATTCTTCAGCTAGAACATTGGCGTTTCTAATCACCTGCTCCACATAAATTTTAAACTCTGGCGCCATTGTTTCTTCTAAAGCCACAGCAGTAGCAGCTATTTGATTTACATGAGGCCCACCTTGTAAACCTGGGAAAACAGCTTTGTCTATTTTTTGAGCATACTCAAGACGGGAAAAAATCATCGCTGCCCTAGGACCCCGTAAGGTTTTATGAACTGTGGTGGTCACTACATCAGCATAAGAGAAAGGCGTGGGATAAACTCCACCTGCTATAAGTCCTGCCACATGCGACATATCCACCATTAAAATTGCTCCACTGCTATCTGCGATAGCTCTAAATTTCTGCCAATCTATTTTTCGCGGATAAGCTGTGAATCCAGCCACAATCAGAGCTGGTTTTTCTTGGTGAGCAATTTTTTTTATCTCTTCATAATCTAAAACTTCTGTCTCTGGATCTACTCCATAGGCCACTTGAGTCCAAAACTTACCAGTTACTGAAACTTTATAGCCATGAGTTAAATGCCCCCCATCGACTAAATCAAGGCCCATAATTTTTCCCCCTTGAGGCACTAAAGCGGTATAAACAGCAAGGTTAGCCGGCGAACCAGACAGGGGTTGCACATTCACACTCCAATCTTTTTCAGACAATTTAAAAGCCTTCAAAGCTCTTTTCTGACACAACTTCTCTATTTTATCGACCACACTATTACCACCATAATAACGGGCTTCTGGGTAACCTTCGGCATATTTATTGACTAGTTCTGAACCTAAAGCCTTTAACACATCATCTGAAACATAGTTTTCCGATGCTATTAGATTTATCCCCTTCTGCTGACGCTTTTTTTCATCTTTTATTAAACTTTCTATTTGTTTGTCTTTCATATTACTTCTTATACTCGCACAAACTATTATTTTATGCTAGAAGTTTAACCAGACACCTTAACAATAAATAAAAACCAACCCTTCAACCCTAAAGAAAGGTAAGATAATGATGAATCCATATGAAGAAAGGACCCCCGACGAACAGTACCAAAATTTACTTCGGCTTATCTTGGATAAAGGAGAAAAAGTGTATGTCCAGCAAGACGAATATGCTTTAACCCTCTTTGCTCCCCCGATTAACTTGCGCTACAACCTGCAAAATGGTTTTCCCATGTTAACCGAGCGCAACTTGAACCCAGCAACGAGTGAGAAATTACCAATCACTATTTGGCAGCAAGCCATCGGTGAAATACTGGCTTTTATTAATGGAGCCACCACTCTAGAAGAGCTGGAAAAATTCGGCTGTCTATGGTGGAAATACTGGTTGACTGACAAAAAATGTCAGAAACGTAATCTGCCCCCTGGTAGTAACGGTCCCTGTTCTTACGGGGGAGCCTTCCATGATTTTCCAAGTAAGGACGGTCCCTTTAATCAATTTGAGGACCTGATTAGCGAAATTAGGATTAATCCTCAATTGAGAACACATTTTGTTACCCCGTGGATACCCTACGGTATCGCTCGCAGACCAGGAAAAGTTCAGCAAGTAGTGGTAGCCCCCTGTCATGGATGGGTCCATATTAGGATCATAAATGGACGTTTAGATTTACACATGTTTCAACGCAGCGCCGACGTACCAATAGGAGTTCCTTCTAATATTGTCCAGTATGCTGCCCTGACTATGGCTTTGGCTCAAGTACTTGGTTATACCCCGGGTTATTATTGCCACAGCTTTTCAGATGCTCACATTTATGTGAAGCAAATACCAGCAGTGGAAACAATCTTAAAACGTAAACCTCGTCTGTTTCCCACCATGACCCTCGATCAAGACATCAATAACTTGTTCGATTTCAGACGGGAACATTTCACTCTATCCGACTACTATCCGCATCCGGGTATTAAAAATATTCCGGTAGCCATCTAAAGGGAAGGATTATGGAAAAACTCATTACCCTCATTGTCGCTTGCGATCTTAAAGGTTGTATTGGTAAAAAAGGCCAAATACCTTGGCGATTAGCAGCAGACATGGAAATCTTTCGTAAACTCACAATAGGTCAATCAGTAATTATGGGACGTAAGACTTACAATTCCTTACCACCCCAATTCAGACCTTTACCAGAAAGACAAAATATCGTCATCACCAGAGAAAGTAGTTTAAACTACGGCAACCAAGTTACCGTAGTTAATTCATGGAACCAAGCCTTAGAGTCAACAACGAACAAATATGTTTTTGTCATTGGAGGAGCCGATATTTTTCGCTTAGCCTTACCTCAAGCTAGTCGAATTATCAAAACCTCGGTTCAAACCATAATAGCCAATGGCGATACTTTTATACCAGAAATGGTCGCCTTAACTACACCTTGGCACAAAACAGCATCTCTTTCTCATCCTAAAGATGTAAAGAATGAGCACGATTTCAACTTAGAAGTCTGGGATCGAGAAGACCATCCTCCACCAGAAACCTTTTACCTAAACAGTGCTCGCCATCTGGATCAATTAGTAAAAATGTTGATTATTTCCAGTAAAGGGATTTGTTCGTTTTGCCCTCAATATTTACCTCGATTTCACACTGGTGGAATTGTGACCCAAAATACTAACTGGCAAGTAGTTAATAACGGTTGGCCCTACAAAGGCACCAGTATCCATCTACTTGTTATACCTAAAAGACACCTGACAGATTTGACACAAATTTCCCAAATAGAATGGTTAGACCTAGGATCAATAATAAAAAAATTGGTCACTGACCATAGTCTTACTGGGTACTCATTGTTTTGTCGCTCTGGTAATATGAAGCAAACAGGCGCTACTGTTGCCCACCTACATTTTCACTTACTGTCTGGTCAAAACGAAGATGGAGAAGGTCAACCCATCAAGGTTAAATTGGGTTTTGGTTGAAGGATAAAATAAGGCAGAACCTTAAGACCCCGGTAACGCAAGTTACCGGGTTTTTATATAAAAAAAGCTGACCCTAAAAGGGTCAGCTCAAAACTTGTACTATTTCCACACCCTGATGACGAAGAATGTTTTCACCATCAAGCATTGAATAACCATCCTGGAAGTAAACTTTTTTAACACCAGAATAGGCTACCAACTTTGCACAAGGAGGACAAGGAAATGTAGTGACGTAGAGAGAGCACCCTTCTGTACATATTCCTCGTCTAGCTGCTTCGGCAATTAATCCGGCTTCAGCATGCACCGCTGTCGACAGTTCTATAGTTAATCCTTTCTTGAAACACGCCCTAGGATCACCCACAACATACGGAATACGTTCATCTGGTACGTGTTGGTTGTATGTACTCAAAACAATCTCTTCGCCTCGAACCAATACAGCACCCACCTGACGCCACCAATCAAGACTTTTTTCGGATTGAATTTTAGCCACTGACATCATCATTTGTTGATTAAAATCGTCTATAGCAATTTTCTCATCTGGTATCACTTTGTTTTGAGCCAAAATGTTACCTTGATGCCAACGCAGAAAAACTTTTTCATACTCAACATCAGTTAACGCAAACATTTTCGCCACCTCACGACACTCATGTTCGTCGGGCATTATTACTTGCACCATCTTATTGTTGGCAATGCTAAGTAGAGTAGACTTTGTACACAAACTAATTGGAATAGAAAAACCACATTCTTTCAGAGTCAAAAGAGCCAAAAACGGATCAATAGCTCTAAGATCTTTTCGAGCCAAATGGTCGAAAATGCTTATGATTTCTGACCCTAAAAGTAAGACTTCTTCTATTTTATCCTCCATACTTCGAATAAAATTAATGTACCCTTGATGAATCACTGGCACATACACTACAACCACTCTTTTTTTCGTCATGGGGTCAATCCTTTTTCATGGCGTCGTACGTAGAACGAACAATACTTGAAACATGTTCATTCAACAGTTCAGCCAGTTTAACAGGTAAGATTTCTAAAATGCGTCTAACCATATCATCCGCTCCGCCAAGCATCATTTTTCTGACGTTGGCACTAGTACTTGTATCCGCCTGACGAGGTAGAACTACGACTTCACCTACAAACCGCTCCAATTGATCGATTTCTTCCTGCTTATAAGTCCCCTCAACGATAATTAAAACATCGGGGACTAACAGTTTAATTAGACCCCATTTTTCCTCGTCATGCCGTTTGAGGACAACCAGGTCCACCCAACGCAAATGAGTCAACATCTCGACTCTTTCCAGCTCAGGCACTACGGGTCTATTTTCGCCCTTGCGACCTCTAGCTTTCTTGTCATCGTCGACACCAACAACCAAAAAATCGCCGCTTCTCTTAGCTTCAGATACATACCGAGCATGCCCTATATGCACCAAATCAAAGGTTCCTGAAGTAAGCACAATTCGACACCCTCCTACACGAATGGCTTCAACTATTGTTTTAGCTTCCTCCAAATCTTGGATGTAACGATCCTCAAAAGACAAAGAGCTTGCATTAGAAGCTTCAACACTAAGTCTTCTAATTTTGCTTTTCAGTTCTCCATTATCAGACATAACCTATTTCTCCTCTAGTGTTTAATTGTGAAAGAATCTAGACTTATTACTACCACAAACTGGTTAAAAAACAAAAATCCACTTAGGTGGATTTTTGTTTTTTAAATTTATTTATTCGTAACAGTAATTATTTCACTTCCACTCACACATATTTTTCTGCTGAAAAATTGCGCAGGCCCGCCTCACGCCGTCGCGTTCCGGCTAGTGGAAGTATCTTATTTCACTTCCACCCCCATAGAGCGAGCAGTGCCAGCAATAGTTTTAGCGGCTGCGTCTATGTCTCTAGCATTTAAATCAACCAATTTCTTTTCAGCAATTTCTCTCACTTGATCCATAGAAATTTTGCCAGCCTTCTTAACTAAATTCTTACCAGAACCCTTAGCTATACCAGCAGCTTTTAATATGAGGCGAGAAGCAGGAGGAGTTTTTAAAACAAAACTAAAACTTCTATCCTCAAAAACTGAAATCTCTACCGGGATCACATCCCCCCTCATTTCAGCTGTGGCCGAGTTAAATTGATTAACAAATTCACCAATATTAATACCCGCTTGTCCTAAAGCTGGTCCTACAGGAGGGGCTGGATTAGCGGCTCCACCTTGAATTTGTAACTTTAATTTTTTTATTATTTTTTTAGCCATGTTTTTATAACTGTTTTACTATACTGATTTTTCATATAATCGCAAGTTAAATCTTTTTGACCTGCAAAAAATCTAACTCTACTGGTGTTTCTCGTCCAAACATGGTGACTAAAACTTTTACTTTACCTCTAGCATTATCCACCTCACTGACTTTACCTTCAAAATCTTTAAACGGACCATCAACAATAGTTACAGCCTCATCTAGGGTTAAATCTATAGTATGAGTAGTATTATCTGAGTTCATGCGACGAAATAGTTCATCTACTTCTCCTTTTTCTAGTGGTACTGGTACTACTCCAGAGCCAATAAAACCAGTCACCCGCGGAGTGTTTCTAACCACATACCAAGAATCATCATTTACTATCATGTCTACCAAAACATAACCAGGATAGATCTTTTCTTCTTCCTCTACTCTTTTCCCAGCTTTAATTTTAACCTTTTTTTCTGTTGGGACTAAAACATTAAAAATTTTATCTTCCATTCCTAAAGACTCTATACGTTGTTTCAAGTTACGAGTAACCGCATTTTCATAACCAGCATAAGTATGAATAGCATACCAATTACGACCTTGATCTAATTCTTGTTTAGCCATAATTTTTATAAAATAAACTGTTCTAATAATGTAATAAAAATAAAATCAAGAGCACCCAAATATGCTCCCACTCCAAGAGCGATTACTATAACTATAGCAGTATAAATAATGGCTTGTTTTTGAGTTGGCCAGTTAACATGTTTCAACTCAGCTTTAGTTGATTGTAAATAATTTAAAAAAGACATTTATTTTATAATAAGCGAGTAGACGCTAATAAAAAAACCCCGCAGGGCTCTTTTATACTACGTCAATAAATAAGTAAAGTCAATAAAAGAAGCCCTAATTTAAACCTTAAATCTAATCTTTAGGGTTTTTAGGAACAATCACTATGGCTAGTAAATACAAAATAACAAAAGGTACTCCGCCTGTAACCAAACACAAGGCGACATAAATCAATCTTAAAATAGTGGCATCAACATCAGAATATTCTGCTATTCCGCCCAAAAAGCCAGAAATTATCTTATCTTTATTACTGCGGTAGAGTTTTTTGTGAGTCATAAATATATAAATTATCTTATATATTTTATTTATACCATAAATTTTTAAAAAGAAAAGCTGGTGCGCACCCAAGTTGCGCACCAGCTTTACCAGTCAACCAAAAAGAAAGGCGTCTGCGTTAATTGGAATTTCATCTTGACGAAAATCCCGAGGACGATCTTCTTCCGTCACTATTTCAGATTTGAGCCCTTTGTGATTAACTAAAAAAATTCTAGCTGCTTTTCTATTTTCCTTGTCGCCAAAAATGACGACTTTTTTGACTGGAACTTCCAACCGAGACTCAGACATAACTTCCTCCTTTCCTTTTTCTTTGTCTAACTTAAAGTTAAAGACCTCGTTTCCCTAAAATAAAAGCATGTAATTTTGTTAAAGTCCAATTTAAAAAATATTCTCAATAGCTGAAACAACCTTAATTAAAGCTTCCTCTAAGGTGGTTTCTAGTTTAGCCCCAGCGGCTGCTTTGTGGCCACCACCACCAAAAATTTGAGCCACTTTAGCCACATTATATAAATTTTCATCTTTAGATCGTAAACTTAACTTTATTTCTCCTGGCCTTTTTTCAACCAAAGTAGCCACAACTTGCCACTTAGCTACAGATAATAAGTCATTGCCCAAAGACACACTTTCAACATCTTCTGTTTTTATTTTTTTAGCTTCCAAATCTGAAAAAGACATAGCCGACACAGCAGCCCTACCATTGGCACAAATATTTATATTTTGATAAGCCAACATTTTATAATCTAGACTTTTAGGAGTATTTTGCATTTGCATCATTCGTACCATCTTTAGAGCTTTTGGGTTTTTAGCAATCAACCTACCTGCAATAGCAAAAGTTTCTGGTTGAGTGTAGTCGTATTTAAAACCTCCCGTATCAGCATACAGCCCAACAAACATATTAGTAGCCATAGTTGAAGAAATTTCTATTCCCCACAAAGAAAAAAGTTCAAACAAAACTTGAGTTGTAGCCGGAGCATCTATAACAAAATTAATGTCTCCATAAAAAGTATTCGTAGCGTGATGGTCTATAACTATTATTTTTAAACTATCAACTTGAGTAACATCTACCTCCTTACTTACCATTTCGGGTGAACCACTGTCACCAGCAATAAATAAATCAAAGGTTGTTAAATCTATATCTGTCCAAGATTGAACTAAAATATCATTAAATCCAGGTAAAAAAACAAGAGACTTTGGTAAAGCTGAGTCACCACTTATAATGGTGGCTTTTTTACCCAAATTCTGACAAGCTTCGGCCATAGCTAGAGCTGAACCGATTGAATCGGGGTCGGGGTTAGGATGCAAGTGTAATAAAATACTTTTGGCTTGCTTTATTTCTAACAAAATTTCTTGGCCTATCTTTTTTTCATCAGTAGTCAACATATTTAATACTATATATGTTTTTTAAAATAAAAAATAGCTGTCTATATATAAGGTCAAATCAAACCCCTGCTCCCCTTTTTAAGCTCGTAAGTAAGAAAAATTACTTTCTCACTTCTCTTACCCCACGTTGGAAATAAATATAAGTAGCCACCATAATAGAACCTAGGGTGTTAAAAATTAAATCCAATAAAGTATTGTGATACCCCCCAACTCCAGTTTCTGGAAAAATAATCACTGCCACAAATTCTACGATTTCATTAATTACCCCCAACCCCATACCAGTTAAAACAACCACAAAAATTAACAAGTTTCGACTACCAGTCCATCTAGACGTCATAATTTCATACATAACTAAAGTAGCCACTGCAAAACCAAAAACATGTACTACTTGATCAAATTTTAAAATATAAAACTCACCGCCTAAGTCTAGAAAAGGAAATATTTTATAAGCGTACAAAACTTCTCCTCCTACCACCAAACCTCCTCCAGCCATATGAAGCAACCCCCACAAACACAAACCCCATACCGCCAGCAAACTAAGTTTAGTATATTTAATAGTTCCAATAATTAAACATAGAAAAAATATCATTACCACCACATACCACAAAAATTCCCAGTCTCCGATTAGCAAATAGTAAATACTAAAACCACAGATATAAAGTAATGAAAATATTATCGGGTAAATATATTTTTTATATATGGCAAGTTCGTCCATTTTTCTCATTGTATTTTTGATGATAATCTTCGGCTGGCCAAAAATGTGTCGCGGGTACTATTTCCGTCACTACAGGATTGAAAAATTTACCTGATTGATTTAATTTTTCTTTGGCAGATTCTGCTAGCACTTTTTGGTCTGCCGTATAATAAAAAATAACCGAACGATATTGAGTGCCCACATCAGGCCCTTGACGGTTTTTTGTTGTAGGATCGTGCAGGCTCCAAAATTTTTCCAATAAATCATTAAAAGAAATTATATTAGGATCATAGATAACCTCTACCACCTCCGCGTGACCTGTCCGGCCAGTACATACTTCTTCATAAGTTGGATTATCTTTATCGCCCCCCATATAACCGGCCTGTGTTTTCTTTACCCCCACCAAGTGGTCAAAAATTTGTTGAACACCCCAAAAACACCCTCCAGCGAAACCAACTTTTTCTAGTACTTTATTCATATGTAAAAGTATAGTCTCCGTTTTAAATTTTGTCTGTCGCTTTATCAACAAAATATAATTTTAAACCTTTTTTTAAAAAAAAATTACCTTTATACTTAACTTATGAATCAAGAATATTCTTTCAATAAAAATGAACCTAAGGAAGGCTCTAGAATCACCCGAAAACCAGACCTTAGAGACCAAGAAACGATGGAAGAATTGAAACGAAATTTCAATGACCACACAGAAATAAATTTAAAACTTGAAACAAAAGAAACGCCTCAAGAAAGAACTCCTTTTAACAATCAAGTAAACACTCCCGAAGAAACAATTGGGGTGAATTTAGCAGACAAATTAGAACCATTATATAAAAAATTAAAACACGAAGAAGAAACTCAAGCCCCAAAAAAGACACTTCAAGAAAACATTTCAGAAATCAAAACTCCACCTTTAGAAAACTCAGAATCAGATCTACCTTCTGATACCTCAAAACCAAATGTTGAGGCTACTTCTCCGAATGAAACTAATGACCCCAAAAATGAACTTGGAAAATCTTACCCCCAATCCTACAAAACAGCCTTGGAAGATATTTTAAAAACTAGACAAAAAAATGATTCGACCGGCGAAGAAACAAAACTAATAACCAATCAGACAAATAGACTAAAAGACAATACTTTAGTGCCTAAATTTGATACTACAGATAGAAATCAACCAAAAGACCTTCCAAATAAAGAAATCTTGCAAGCGGCTTACGACAGAGAAAACAACCCCAATCCGGATTACCCCCCTACTTATAAAAAAGCTGTTGCTGATATAAAAGAAACCCTAGAGACCAGGAACAAAACGGCCAAAGAAAATACAGAAACGCCTTTCAACGAGGCTGATTTAGATAAAAATATTGACCCTGCATTTAAAGAAAATTTAGATTTATCTGACCACATAGAAGTCGAGGGCAGTAAAAAAGAACTTCTACCTCCAGAAACTATTAAAGAAATAAAAGAGAATTTAGCTTCTGACGGTTTAATAGAAAATATAGAAAAAGTGGCCTCTAGAGCTGAAGAAGTGATGGCAGAAATAGAATCTCTACCCGACGATAAAAAAGAAAAAGTTAAATACGGCTTAAATACTTTAGGTTATCGAATTGATAAATGGAAAAATGAAAAAATTGCTAACATATTAGAAAAGTCAGCCACAAAATTTAAAAATCCTAATGAAAATAATCAAGATTTACGCGACCAAGATACTTTAACTAGATTTCTACATGGATTAGCCTCTGGTCGTCGTGGTAAAGCAGAACAAGTAGAAAACATTATAAACAATACCCAAAACAAACAAGGTGGTTTTTTAACTTCAGCTGGCAACATTGGCCGGCCAATTGGTACCGCTCTTAAAATTAGTCGCATCTTAAGCGACGTTGGAGCTGGAGCCCCTTTGCGCTCTGTTATGTTAATCGCCAGTGGAGTAGAAGAAATATCCAGAGGAACCAAAGAAGCTCGCCTTTCTGGTGATGATGTTCTTCGGAAAAAAGCAGAAAGAAATACAAGCTTAAAATGGCATGAAAAAGAAGCTATTATAAAAAAAGGTCAAAAAGAAGGAAAAACTATCGAGGAAATTGAAGAAGAAATATCAATTCAAGAAACAGCCAGAGAAACAGCAAACAACTTAGACAATACTCTTTACGGTTCACTAACTCGTAAAATGAGGAGCTATGATGAATTAAAAGAAAGCCGGCAACGATTACAAAGGGTTGCTCGTAGTATTTCTAAGGGTAAGAAAAAAAATATCAACAAATTAGACGAAGCTCGCTTAATGCTTGCTGGTATGTCTCAAGGAGTAGCCCAATGGCAAAATAAATTTTGGTTAAGCCGAGTAGAAAAAAAGTTAAATAAAATTGAAAACGACGATAAACTGGCAAGCTCTAAAAAAGAACTTAAAAAGCAAAAGTTATTTGCCTCTTATGAAAATAAGCTTACAGAAATGGAACGTATGATCAGTGGCTACGGCACTATTGATGTTCTAGCGATGACTGCCAAAAATGTGGAAACAGCTTCTAAAGGGGTGGTGCTTGCCATGATGGCCGACACTTTATACAAAGCTGCCACCCATGTTTACAACCTAGCTCTAGACAAAAGCGAGTATTTTGAAAGTATTTTAACACAAGATAAAAACACTCCCGACGATTTAGAACCTGACATCCTACCTGAAGGCCCTATACGTTACTCAGCTGAAAAAGATGCAGAATCGAACCCTCTTGGTGATATCTTTAAAAGTATCACCGACCAAGAAAGTAATGATGATATTCCCCCTATTCCCTACCGCCCGGATATAAACTTAGAAGACATCAACAGGAAACCTTATTCGCGCTTGGCTCTATTTGAAAACACAGGGGCTAATGTTATCACCGATCCTTATGGTAAGGTTTCTGTTGTTTATGAAGTCGGTCAAAATGGTGATTTTAAAACTCTAGACCAAACCTTGCGTCGAGTAGTCATGCAAGCTTACGACGATAAAACACCAGAATTTTTTGATAAAGTGGAAGCCGCACGCTTAGAAAATGTTTTAGCTAATATTAGAGAAGTTATAATCAATAAACATGCTATTGCTGGTCTTAATCCCAATACAGTTGGAGAATATGTAAAATTTTCTGACGGCCAATTAATTATTTCCGATTATGACAAATTTAACCGCGATGTTTTTAAACCCCTCTTAGACAGGGCTACTGAAAAAATAGATCAAGACTCACCTATTATAAAATACGCTCAAGCCACCGGCGAAGGAACTTGGCAACAAATGCTAGCCGATAAATATGAAAGCAAAGAATCTGTAATTGAGCCTAATTTTCATCATCAAGAAACACAAATCTCTCCAGAAGCCCCCACTGAAAGAACCCCCAAAGACATTTCTGTCTTAGAAAAACAAATGGAAGCAAAAACACCTCTAGAATCTATTAAGACCGAAGTAGATACCAACTTAAACCACACCGCTTCTATTCTGCATGAAAAATACAACTTCCCCCAAGGTCTGGCGAACTCTATTTCTCATTATGAAAAAGATTTTAATATTACCGGTTTAGCTGAAAATGGTGACATAAAACCAGGTAGCAAATTTGATGTTTTAGTTAATTTGTTAAATGGAGAAAGGTCTATTCTTTTAACAGACGCTAAAGGCAATTTAGATACCAATCAATTAGTGATTTTCAACAATTTAGTTGAAAACAGCAATAACCCTCAAGCTATTTTATCCGCTCTAGATATTACTCGAAGTTTAAATTGGACTCCGGACGGCGAACTAAAACTGGCTCAAGCTTTAGTTAACCCAGACCGGCCAGCTCTGTGGCAAGCCCTTTTAGGAAAAGATATTGTCCCCGATAATATTAAAGTTAAAATAGACGGCACTAAACTGTCCTTACATAAAATAGGTGGTTTCCAAGGTTCACTCATGATAGACTTTGCCACCAAAAAAGTTTCTGTTGGTAGACTCTTAAGCCAAGACGGCTGGAAAACAGACAGTGCTCGCTTCTTTAGCTACTCACTCAATGAAAACACTTTTGAAGGTGCTCTGAGTAAAGCCTTAAACATTATTAAACAAGCTCAAAACAAATAAACAAAACAACACCCAAAAACAAAAACCATTTACCTGTAAAGTAAGTGGTTTTTAACTTATACCAATATTGTATTTTTTCTCATAATAAGGTCTTTTGTTTTTGACCAACAAAAAATATTAACTCTTTTTCCTTAATTCATAAGTTAAAACCACAAGCCCAGACAAAGCTAAAATAATATTTTTTATTACAAACTCCCCGTCTATAGATAAAACTGGAAAATAAGGGTCAAAAATAATAGTCCATCCAAAAATAAAAGTTGAAAAAGTACCTACTAAATGCAAAAACACAAGACTATGGGTAAAAACTAAAAAACGATTTACACACAGAAGTAACCCAATAATAAATTCGCCTACTCCTAGGACAATAAGACCAACATCAGCCGCCAGCCACGGCATAAGCGAGTGATAAATAAGATCAAAAACAGGATTAAATCCAAAAACTTTCAAAAGACCAAACCAAATAAAGATAAGGCCTAAGCCTAGCCGTAAAGCTGTAACCAAAAATTGCTCATAAGAGCGTGACAACAAAAAAAATTTCAGAGACGTCGACATTTATTTTATAATATCAAATTTAAAATTTAAAAACAGCTATAAAAATAACCTTTATAGGTCAATTAAAAAATATAAAGACGGCAAATCTTCATAACTTTCCGAGACTTTTTATTTAACTTATTTCTTAGAAATTTTCTGCCACAACCAAATGCCAACCAAAATTAAATCCACCAACACCACTAAAGCTACTAAACTATTAACTAAACCGAACAATTGTCCATATACGTTCATCATAAAATTAAAAATTAAACTTTTAATACCTTATTACTTATTATAACACTTGTTTTTAACTTGTAACATTTTACCAAGGCATTTTTTCTGCCTTAAACCAGAAGTGGCCCGTTTCAGGTTTAGATAAAGCAAAATTAAATATATTAGTGGCTACTTCTTGTGGTTCTAAGTTTGCCCTTTCTGTACCCATATCGGTTTTAACCCAACCTGGATTAACTGCTGACACTATAATACCCCAATCTTTTAATCTCTCAGCCAAAGTCCGAGTATACATATTGAGCGCAGTTTTAGATATTTTATAAGCTGGGTAGTGGCCCGGATAATGACTAGTGCCCGAACCCGTTAAAGTAAGAGACCCGGCCGATGAAGAAATATTTATTATATGGCCGTCGGTATTAATGGCCGATAATAATTTCTCTGTAA
Source organism: Minisyncoccia bacterium (assembly GCA_041601795.1). GTDB lineage: Bacteria > Patescibacteriota > Minisyncoccia > Phycocordibacterales > XYD1-FULL-46-19 > JAUPUJ01. The sequence goes on along the minus strand of JBFIHK010000002.1, from coordinate 15,052 downwards.
TATCTATCGTACCAATTAAATTTACTTCTAGAGTCTGACGAAGTTTTTCGATTACTACCCCCTCTTCTTCTTTATCTATTAAAACACCAGCATTATTAATAAAAATATCAATCTTTTTACTAGCAGCTAAAATTTCCCGACTACAATTTCCAACACTTTCGGTCGAGGACAAATCTAAAGTAAAAATTTGTAAATTCTCTAGAGGGAGATTAGGTTTTTTAGTTAAAACGGTCCCAAAAACAAAATGACCTTGGTCTAAAAACTTCTCAGCTAGCGCCAACCCTATTCCTTTATCTATACCTGTAATAAAAATATTTTTCATCATAATATTTATTATACCAAACATTAAAAAAACCCGCTTCAAAGCCGGTTTCTTTAATGAGGTAAAATAGTTCTATCGATTCGTTTAAAAAACGAGTGATTATAACCTTACAGCATAATCTTTCAAACTATCCTACCTCACTTATTAGCCTAACAAATATCATATTTTTTAAAACCAACAACTTGTGGATAAGTAAAAATGCCTATCTTTAATTTTTGGGTGCCTATCGGGAATCGGGGTCAAGTCACTAAGTTCACTCATCCCTCCGGTCTTCGTTCACTAAGTGCTTCCTCCCCGGACTCGGCGACAAGCACTCGTCGTTTTTCTCCTCGTCTTGTGTACCGCCTCCGTCTTTCGATTCCGGATAGATCAACACCAAAAATACAATCGTTCAAACTTTCAGTTTAAACTTATTATTTTTGGGTGCCTATCGGGAATCGAACCCGAATCGAAGGTTCCACAAACCTCAGTGTTAACCGTTACACCATAGGCACCATCTATTATCGCCTACTTATATCTAGGCGACTCCTCCTTTATACCAGATAAATGGTTAGTAAGTCTAGCCAGGGCGTACAATAAACTAGATAGACGGTTTAAATAAGCCAGGGTGTCAGCCCCAATTTTTTGTACTCCCTCATCTTTAACTCCCACCACCTGACGCTCAGCTCTTCTGGCCAGCGTTCGAGCAAAATCTAAATGAGCCGCTAATTCTGTGCCACCAGAAATAAAAAAAGTAGTAATGGGTGGCATCATTTTTTCAACTTCATTGATTATATTTTCAGTTTCAACCACTTTGACTTTAGTGATTGTTTTTTCAGCTCCAGCTAGTTCAGCTTGTACAATAAACAAATTGCCTTGAGTTTGATGTAATAATTGTGACAAAGGCATATCGTAAGGTGGTACAGAAAAACTCGCTCGAGCTTTTTCCTTACAAACACCTAAAAAAGAATTCACCTCATCTAAAGTGCCTAGTGCTTCAGCCACGTTAGAGCTTTTAGATACTCTTTGATTACAGCCGAAAGTTTTAGTTGTACCCCCGTCGCCTTTACCTGTAAATAATGCCATCAGAGTATTTTAGCAAAATCTTTAACAAAAAGAAAAAACGGGCACCGACTAAAAGTCGGGCCCGTGCGAGATCCACTTATCAATGAATCTCTCTGCCACCCATCATTTGGGTGCGAGATTTTTTGGGTAATCTCTTGCCGTAAACATAAGTTTCCTCAAGGTCTGGTCTTTTGTCTCGAACACGCCTAATGGCATGGTCTAAATTAAGACCCCACACTTTAGGACATTGGCACAAACAACGTCCTAATTCATCATAAAAAAATACTTGGAAAAACTGTCGAGCCATGACTGTATTCTCCTCTGGTAGTATTTTATGAATCTAACTATTTTTATTATATCATATTAAAAATAAAAGTAAAGGGTGCGTAACGAGGGGGCTTGGGGTCAACTCACATCAACCCCGCCCTTCTAGAAGGGCGGGGTCTTTTCAAGTCCTGCTCCTGTTTTTTATTTTATAAAAAACAGATGCGCCTCTCGCGTACAATTTTAAACTTTGTTCAATTGTGCGCGAGAGAGGACTTGAACCTCCACGCTCTTACGAGCACACGCCCCTCAAGCGTGCCTGTCTACCAGTTTCAGCACTCGCGCAATTTTATATTTAAAATTGTAAAGAAAAGTCATTTAAAAAACAAACCCTGATTCAGGGTTTGTTTTTTTAAATTTATTTGTTTTCTTCTGGTTTTGTTTCTGGTGTTTCTGCTTCAGTTGCAACCACCTCTTCGGGGTTAACATCTGGACTGTCTAAAACTTCCACCACCTCTTCTGTTTCTTCCTCGTCATTTAAGTTGTCATCTTGTTTTCCTCCAATGATTTGCTTCATACGACGACGAATTTCTTTAGCAGCTTTATCACGAATATAATAAAGTTTAGATCGACGAACTTTAGATTTTTTAACTACTTCTATTTTATCAATTACTGGAGAATATAAAGGAAAAGTTTTTTCTAACCCTACCCCTGAGGCTACTTTACGGACAGTAAAAGTGGCGCCAGCTTCAGTGCCGTGTTTACGAGAAATGATTAAACCTTCAAACATCTGCAATCGAGTTTTACCTTTTTCTTCAATCTTTAAAAACACCCGAACAGTATTACCTGGGGTCAAATCTATTTTTTTTCTTTTAGCGATATCCACCGGTGAGATGGCAAGTGTCATAGTATTCATAACGAGAGGTAGTTTATCACGATAATTTAAGCTTATCAAGGGCTAAAGCCATATCAGCTGGAATGGGAGCTGTGAACTCTTTTTTTATACCTCCAGGTAAAGAAAGGGTTAATTTATAAGCATGGAGAGCTTGTCTATTTAAATCTGATAAATTAAATAACTCCCCGGCATACAACTTATCTCCTACTATAGGGTGTTGAATGGCTTTTAAGTGAACCCTAATTTGATGAGTCCGGCCCGTCTTCGGATAAGCTTCAATATAAGAATACCCTTCACCTGAAGTTGCCAAAACTTTAAACCTAGTTTCGGCTGACCTTAACTTACCAGCAGCTTTAAGACTGGCGACCCTTTTCCTAGGATCTTTATCGCTTCGGCCAATAGGTAGATAAACTATTTTTTCTACTTCTGGCTTCGAAAAAACTCCTTTAACCAAAGCTCTATAAGTTTTTTGAACTTGTCTATTTTTAAATTGCTCTTTTAAATATTTAAAAGTTGTTTCATTTTTAGCCACCACCATCACTCCGCTAGTATCTCTATCTAAACGATGAACTATTCCTGGCCGCAAAATCTCTTGACCGTTTTTAATAGTTGATTCCCCTACATTTACAATACTAGGCCACCTGCCTACCAACCAGTCAGCTAAAGTAATTTCTTTTTTAAAACCGTCACCATGAACAGACAAGCCCGCTGGCTTGTCTAAAACTAGAACATTTTCATCTTCAAATATAATTTTTGGTTCAAAACCCATCTTGATAAAGTAATACAAATAAGGTATTGTAGCAATATTGCGCGCTTAGCTCAGTTGGCTAGAGCAACCCGTTTACACCGGGTAGGCCGGGGGTTCGAGTCCCTCAGCGCGCACAAAAACATTAGATTCTAAAGTATTGCTTTAGAATATTTTTGTTTTGTAGGCGCTGAGGGACTCGAAGGTCGGAAGCGGTATACAAGACGAACCAAGTGAGTACTTGTCGCTGAGACGGGGTCGCGACCTTCGTTGTGTAGATTTATCGAAACAGAAGAGTTGTGACCGAGTCCCAAAAAAAGTACGGGTATCTCGAAAGACTTTTCGTTATTAAATATCTGATTAAGAATATTTAATCGAAAAGTACCAGTGAGTGTAGCTCGAGAGTCCCTCAGTTTTTATGTTTCAGTAAAAGCTTCGGGGCTGTTGATTTTGTAGCAACACACTAAGGGACTAGAAAAGATTTTGTTATTAAATATCTGTTAAAAAATATTAAGCTGAAGCTTTCTTTACAATTAATTATTTAAACTCTATAGATCTAAATATTTGTAGAGCTATTTCTTGATTTTTCTTAGATAAATCTTGGCCAGATATCTGTAATTTAGTAGTTTGAAAGCCACCTCCACCAACATTATCGAAATAAACACCAACTGTACCCAGACCAATTGTTTTAGGTTTAATTATTTTAGCTTTGTAACCATCTATATTTTCATATGTAATCACATAATTAGGATCGTCGTCTGCCACCAGTGAATCAGAATATAAACCAAAGTCAAAAGTTAATTTAGCTTCAGGCCCCACCAACTCCCCTAAATATGAATCTATACCTTGTAGCTGATTAAATTTCCAATCAGTCGGAATAAATAAAGTAAAATTAGGAGCATCTATTTGTTTCCACTTGATAGACAAATCTTCCTCAATAAAGTTGTCTTCTTTTGATTCACTAATATTAGATGTTGTTGTAGTTGCAGTTGATGTACTGTTTGATAAATCGGTATCATAAACTTCACCCTCACTAGAAATGACCAAATAACCTCCTACACCAATTACACCAACAATTAAAATAACAATGATTTTGGTTAACATGTACAAGATAGTTAAGTAATAATTATTTACTATACTGTATAACGTTTTAAATAAAATTTTCTTACTAATTCGATTCCTTCCCGGGGCTACTAAAATATAATCAGCCAAAACTTACGTTTTGTTTTAGAATACCAAGAGGGAATCTTTCCTTACAGGAACAGTACAGGTTTTCCACCGTCTCGCTCTATTCGGCGAGACGGTAAGGAAGAACCTTTTCGATTACCTCACGAAACTAAAGCAGTTTAGTTTCTCCGAAACACAAATAAAAAAAACGCTTGATAGCGTCTTTTTTCTTTGTGCCCCGGGAGGGAATCGAACCCCCATTAACGGCTTAGAAGTCCGCAGTTCTATCCATTGAACTACCGGGGCAAACTTTAATTTACAATTTTTAGATTACTATTATTTTTTCTCTAGAGCAAGTTAAAAAATATATGAATAAAAAACTAAGGTTAAAATAACTAAAGCTAAAAACAAAGATATGCCATTAAAATATTTATACATCAACTTCCCTGCCATCGGACCATATAAACGCATAATATAACCAATGATTAAAAATCTTAAACCTCGCCCTAAAGAAGACATTAAAACAAAAATAAATAAATTTACTTTAAAAAACCCAGCTGAAATGGTGAACACCTTATATGGAATAGGCGTAAAAGCAGACACAAAAATAGCCCACATAGCATTGTCATTAAATTTTTGTCCTACCAATTGAACTTCAGTGGTCAGATTATAAGTCTCAATAACCCAAACTCCCACTGTATCAAAAAAAAGCAATCCAATTAAATAGCCAAAAATACCTCCGAGTACGGAGCCAACAATGGTGATTAAAGTATAATGCCACCAACGTTTATTATCGGCCAACAAAATACTAATTAAGAAAAAGTCGGGTGGAATTAAAAAAAAAGAGCTTTCAGTAAACGAAATTACCCCTAAAACCCAAGAAGCTTCTTTTCTAGTAGCTTGATTTTTCAACCATAAGTGCAGGTAGTCACGAGATAATTTTTTTGGCCAGTTCATGACTATAAATTATAATTCTCTAAATAACTTTGTAAAATAATAGCTGCCGCTCTAGCATCAGTGTCTTTGTCTTTTGGAGCGGTTCTTGTAGCCTCTTGAGTCGAAAACATTTCTGGCTGAAAAACAACTTCAATATCTAAAACTTTTTTTAACTCAACTATAAACTTAACCGCTAGTTCATGGACTTCATTATATAGTCCATTATTATTTTTAGACTCACCCACCACTATTAGTTCAACTTCTTCTCGGCGACAGATGTCGACCACCTTTTCCACAAGTTCTTTGCTTACTGGTATTACATCATAAGGAAAAGCCACACTTCTAAGCTCATTCGACAAAGCTAGGCCTATTTTTTTAGTTCCAAAATCTATACCCAAAACTTTGCCTGCAATTTTCATTTTCTTATTATATACTATATAGACCTTTTAAGTCGTGGTTGATTTTTAATAATATTATTGTACTATAACAATTATGGAACAAACATTGAATTTTTCTGATAGTGTCGTTTTTATTTTTTGGTCGATACTGATCTTTATTATCGTCTGGTCTATAGTTTGGAAAGCTATTGCCCTCTGGCAAGCAGCTCGCAACAATCATAAATTATGGTTTATTGCCTTAATCTTGATTAACACTTTAGGTATTTTAGAAATTATCTATATCCTTTTTATTTCCAAAAGCTTAAATCGTCCAACTGGATCTTTTATTGCAGATACTAAACCTAAAACCCCACCCCAAACCCAGAGTCTTAAATCAAAAGCTCCAAAAACAGAAAACAGCACCAAAGAAAACGTTCCAGAAACTATGTCTTCAGAATCTGAAGCTAGCACTGTACCGACAACAAACCCAAATCCAATGCCGACAACAGCTGAAGACTACACCCCTATGACAACAGATCATAGTGGTGACAACAACAAATAAATAACAACCAGTAAGCCCTAGGGCTTACTTTTGGAGAGGTGGCAGAGTGGTTGATCGCACCGGTCTTGAAAACCGGAGTGTCCGCAAGGGCACCGAGGGTTCGAATCCCTCCCTCTCCGCAGGCAAAATTGAAAATTTTGACAAGGAGAGGAGCGACTGAACTGCTTCAGTCGCGTGAGGGATTCGAAAGGCGCAGGCATAATTAACACAGCAGTGTGAATAGCCGAGCCGGGGTCGCGGAAATTCTCGAGCGACGGCAAGAGAATTATTTGTGACCGAATCCCTCCCTAAACCTATAAAAAATAAGAGCTTGCCACACAAAGTGACAAGCTCAGAAGGGTAACAAACCTCAATTTGATTAATGGAGAGTGGTATTCCAACGACGCCTCCTCTTTTTCTAGCGAAAAAGTCTCAACGGCTCCCACTTATTCTAGACAACCATTTCTCTCTTATCGGTCCAGTTTCGGGCATCGAACCCGACTACTCATTTGGTTGCCTACCCAGCAACCAACAGAGATGTCACCATGACAACTGTTGTTACTTACCCAAGTAAAACATTACCTAAATCTCAAATTTTTTTCAAGTAAACCAACCCTACCCCACCCTTTCAAGCTCATACTCCTCTTCTACCCACTCGAGCAATTTTTCAGTATCTTGCTTTAAACTTTCAGACCCTAAAACGGTCACCCCTACTGGAAACTCTTCGCCTAAACTATTTTTCATCTTAAAAATAAAAAGTCCGGTGTTACGAGCATCGTTAATAAAGCCAGTTTTGCCACCAATAAAACCAATACCATTTTTAAAACTATTTTTATTAACTAAATTGCTAACCTCAAATTGCATGGGTCCAAAAGTGGTGACTTTTCTCCCAGCTGTAATGTCTAAAATAGGCTTTCGATTGTTGTAAATATAACGAGCTAAAAAAGTTAAATCTTTAGCGGTCGAAATATTGTCCCTATCAAACCCAGACGGATCGGCAAAGCTAGTGTCTGCCATAAATAAACTTTTAGCTTTTTCGGTCATTAAATTAATAGTAGCCTCACGTCCTAAAAAACCAGTTAAAACCTCGGCTGCGTCATTGGAACTTTCTGTTAACAATAAATGAAAAAGTTCCACCGCCTTATAAAAACCCCCACTAGTTAAACCTTCGGTCGACCCATAAGCTTCCAACATATTATCGGTAGCATAAACCCCTTTACGTAAATCTATATTTTCAGCTACCACTACCGCTGTCATTAATTTAGTAATAGAAGCAATTGGTCTTTTGGTTTGGGCTTCTTTGTCAGCTAAAACCACCCCCGACTCTAAGTCAACCACCGCAAAAGATTTAGCCGATACTAATGGTTTAGGTAAATCTTTGACTATAAATGAGCGATCAATGTAATTTTTATCAATAACTAAAACAGGTAGCCCTACATCACTAGCGGTAAAAATATTTTGAACATCTTTGTCAGCTACTCTGATGCAGCCCCCAGAATAAACAGAGTCTATTTTATCTCCAGTGGTAAGATATGGCTCACCATGAATAAAATACTTACCATAAAAATGCACAGCATAAGGCATATAAGCACTACTAGACATGGAAAAAGATTTTTCATTTTTACTCAAAACATTATAAAGTCCAGCTGGTGTTCCACCCCAACCTTGAGGATCACCCGCCGCCAAAATATCTTTTTTTAGTTCAGACTGACCCGATTTGTGTTTAATTATTTTACCGGTCGGAAAATTTATTTCTAAAAAATCAATTTTATTTTTAATTAAATTATCTTTAACTTCTACCTGCGGTCGCCAAACTTTAAAATTCATAGGATTGCCTTCGTCTATCACTTGAACTGCCCCTTCTTCGACCCAATCTACAGGTTCAAAAACTTTAATATCTTCTACTTGCGACAAAACAGCTTTAGATTTTAAATCAAACACCACTAAAGCTTCTTCTGCTAATGTCAGCCACTTATCCTTATTTAAAACAGGAGAAAAAACTACTATCGACAAGATAGCACTTAAACTACTGAAAACAACAAAACTAAAAAGCCATTTTTCAAAATTAAACATAAAAGTATCTTCAGTATTATACTGTTAATACAAATGATGTTAAAGGCAAAATAAATTTTATTTAATTTGTGTGTAAAAAAATTGAAGTAATCTATGAGCGTTGTTACAATATGAACAATGAACCCTACTCTAAATCCTAGGAAAAATAGACGAGGCCAAACTATAGACTGGCAAGATTTTGAATACACCCAACAAGAAGACAAAACTCAAGACTGGTTTTGGGTTGTAGGAGCTGTTACCGCCGGAGGAATTTTACTGGCTATTATTTTAAAAAACTTTTTACTGGCTCTCATTTTATTAATCGGCATGGGTACAGCCATGGCTTTAGTTAACAGGAAACCAGAATTAATAAATTTTTCAATCTCCACTCAAGGTATAAAAATAAAAAATAATTTATACCCTTTAAAAGAAATAGACTCTTTTGCCATTAAAGACGATGAAAAACCTTATAAATTAATGGTAGAAACTGGACGTATGATCTTCCCTCATATTGTCATACCCCTAAGCCATATTGACCCTGAAGAGGTACGCGACTTTTTAGCTGACTTTATACCAGAGGTAGACTTTGAAGAATCACTAGTAGATAAAATATCAGAGCAGTTGGGCTTTTAATTTTTTTATGATAATCTAGCCTAAGAAATTTAAGCTCTCATAGTTCAATGGATAGAACGCGGGTTTGCGGAACCCGTAATCCAAGTTCGACTCTTGGTGAGAGCACCAAAATTTTTGATAAAAAATAAATTAGCAATTTCAATTTATAAGATCAAAAAAAACACTTCTCTTGAAGTGTTTTTTTTGAGGCTTAATTTTATTTTTACTTAGCTTTTTTAGTTTTAATAATAGCTTTAGTTAAGCGAGATTTTTTTCGAGCAGCTGTATTTTTCTTGATTACCCCCCGCTTAAAAGCCTTGTCTATGGCTTTATAAGCTTCACTGAGCTTACTTTCAGCTGTGGCTACATCTTTAACCATTAAAGACTTTTTTATCCTCTTAACGGCGTCTTTCATGTTTTTCTTACGAGTATTATTAAAAACGCGTTTTTTAGCGCTTCCTCGCAAAGCTTTTTTAGCTGATTTAGTTATTGGCATACGAGGAGAATATTACATAATATTTCTTTAAATTGCAAGGGGCGAAAGCAAAATGTATTATATATATTAATGATAGGCTATCTCCAGGGACAAATTATAGACCTCCAACATAGATCCGCTTTAATAAAAACAAGTGATCTTGGTTATATTGTTTATTTAACAGAACACGCTTTATCTAGTTTAAACATCGGCGATGAAGTTAAATTAAAAACACATCTAATAGTCAGGGAAGATGTTTTAGATTTGTACGGCTTCATAGAAAATGAAGAATTAATATTTTTTAAACTTCTGGTAAATATTTCTGGTATTGGCCCTAAAAGTGCCTTGTCTATTTTGTCTATCGCTCCCCCAGAGACCCTGCGCCAAGCCATTTTATCGGAAAACATTAGTTACTTAACTAAAGTTTCTGGTATTGGTCGTAAAAGTGCCGAAAAAATTATTTTAGAATTAAGAGACAAAATTGGCACTCTACCCCATGACCAAAGTAAAATTTCTAAAAATGATAATGACGCTGTCGATGCTTTAATCGCCCTTGGTTATAACATTTCTGATATTAGAAATATTTTCAAACAAATTACCGGCGAAGACACAACGGTCGACGAAAAAATAAAAATAGCTATAAAAAAATTAGGTCGAAAATAAATATGAAAGATTTCACTTTCACTACCCTAGATTCGTCAATGTACGATGAAACAATAAACGCCATCGGTGGCCACCTAACTCAAAGTTTTTTATATAACTTATGGCAAAAAGAAAGACCTGGAGTAAAAGTAGAGAGGCTCATTTTACAAAAACAAACAAAACCTCAAATATTTTTACAAATTTTAACAACCCCTCTAGCTGGAGGTAAAAAACAAGCTTTCATTCCCCATGGCCCTATTGTTTTAACAAAAAATACAAACCAAGAAAGTGTAGAAGCTTTAGTTTTTTACCTTAAACAATATAGTCAAAAAAACAATATTGCCTTTATTCGTTTTAATCCTCAATTCTTTACTCCTGAGGCTTTAAGAAACATTAAAAGAAAAACTCACCCCACCCCTAAAAAAGGTTATTACTCTGTTTTAAGCCAACCTCGATATGAATGGGTGGTGGACATATCAAAACCTGAAACGGAATTATTAAATTCACTCAATAAAAACACTCGCTATTCTATTAGAACGGCCACAAAAAGAGGCACCACCACTAAAATTATCTCTAATAATTTAAGTCAGTATTTCCCTGAATTTTATCGTTTAATGGAAGAAACAGCTAATCGAGCAAATTTTAAACTTCACCCTAAAAAATACTATCAACATATTTTTAATAGTCTCAATAATCAAAAGAATGGTTTTTTAGTTGTATCAGAATTTAAACAAGAAATATTAGCCATTAATTTAATAGTAGTTTATGGTGGGACAGCTTTATTTGTTTTCGGAGCTTCTAGTAGTTCTTATAGAGAACAATTTTCCACTTATTTGGCTCATTGGATAGGTTTTCTAGAAAGTGCTCGCTTGGGAGCCAAATATTATAGCTTTGGCGGTGTTAGCCATGGAACAGATTTATCGTGGCAAAATGTGAGTCATTTTAAAAAACAGTTTACAGGCTTAATTAAAGATTTTGGCCCTACTTTTGATTTGGTTATATCACCTTTTTGGTATTATCTTTATATAATTAAAAAAAAATTAAATATTTAATATGCTAAATAAAATAAAAAAAATAACCCCTAATTTTATCGTCTCTATTTATCATTTTCTAATTGCTTTAGGTGGAGCTATTTATTACCGTTTTCCGACTAAAAAAATAATAACTATTGGTATTACTGGTACTAAAGGCAAAACTAGTACAGTGGAAATTTTGAATTCTATTTTAGAGGCTGCTGGTCACAAAACTACCATTGCTTCGACATTACGTTTTAAAATTAATTCTGACACTAAACCAAATTTATTAAAAATGACAATGCCTGGACGGGCTTTCTTGCAAAAGTTTTTATACGAAGCCGTTCATAAAGGCTCCACTTGTGCCATTATCGAAATGACCTCAGAAGGCACTAAGCAGTGGCGACATAAATTTATTTATTTAAATGGTTTAATCTTCACCAATCTTTCACCAGAACACATAGAGTCTCACGGTTCTTATGAAAAATATACTAAAGCTAAGTTAAAAATAGTTAAAACTTTAAAAAATTCTCCTAAAAAAAATAAAATTTTAGTTACCAATGGCGACGACGAAGAAAGTCTTAAATTAAAACTACCCCCTTTAGAAAAAATTATTCAAACTCACCTCACAGAGGCCGAACCCTACACTTCTACTATCGACGGTTTATTTTTTACCTACAAAAATACAAAAATTCAAAGTCATTTAGCTGGTATTTTTAATCTGTACAATATCTTATCAGCTATTAAAATAGCTGAGCATTTAGATATTGATTTACCAACAATTAAAAAAGGTTTAGAAAATTTTAACGGCATTCCTGGACGCGTAGAAAAAATTTACCCCCAAAACAAAAATTTAACCCCTTATCAAGATTTTGATGTAATTGTTGACTATGCTCATACTGCCGACTCTTTAGATAAAATATATTCCCTCTATAAAGACTATAAAAAAGTTTGCGTCTTAGGATCAGCTGGTGGTGGGCGCGACACTCAAAAAAGAGTTGCTATGGGTAAAGTGGCCGACAAACATTGCCAACACATTATTTTAACCGATGAGGATCCTTATGATGAAGATCCAAAACAAATAGTAAACATGATAGCAGAAGGTATTAGTTCTACCCCTAAAACAATCGAAATGGATAGACGGTTAGCCATTAAAGAAGCTTTAACAAAAGTTACCTCTAAAGGAGTGGTTATCATCACTGGTAAGGGTACCGACCCCTATATTATGCGCCAAAATGGTGCCAAAGAGCCTTGGAGTGATGCTAAGGTGGCAGAAGAAGAATTAGAAAAAATTCTGACCCAACGAAAAAACAACAATACGAAAAAAGAATAAGACATAAAAACTAAAAAGTGCTTTTAAAGTCATTTTCTGTTATATAAAATATATGCCTGAATTACCCGAAGTTGAAACTATTGTTCGAGACTTGCAAAAAAAATTAGTTGGACAAACTATTAAAAAAACGACTGTTTTAAATCCTAAAACAGTCGCCCCTTTAGAGGTTAAAGTTTTTATTAACCAAACTAAAGACGCCACCATTTTAAATGTCTCGCGCCGAGCCAAAATAATCAACCTAACTTTAAATAAAAATGAAAAAGAATTTCACCTTCTGTGTCATCTTAAAATGACAGGTCAGCTTATTTTAAAACCTCAAGCTGGCTCCTTAGTTATTGGTGGTCATCCTCAAAAAAATGGGGCCACCTATTTACCCAACAATTTTACTCGTCTTGTTTTTGACTTAAAAAACGGCGACACTTTATATTTTAATGACATGAGAAAATTTGGTTGGATGAGACTAGTTAGTTTCACTGAAAAAGAAAATACTTTAAACAAATATGGCGTGGAACCTTTAACTAAAGATTTCACTCCTCTAAAACTGGAAAATATTTTTAGGCGCTTTCCTAGAAGGTCTATTAAAAAAGCTTTATTTGACCAACATCACATTGCAGGCTTAGGTAATATTTACATTGATGAAGCTTGTTTTTTAAGTGGTTTAAAACCAGACAAAATTGTATCCACTTTAAACAAAAAAGAAATTGAAAAACTAAGAAACAATATTATCACCGTCTTGAAACTATCAATTAAAAATAGAGGAACTTCAGCTAAAAATTATTTAACCGCCCTTGGCACCCCTGGAGGTTTTGTTAAACATTTAAATGTTTATGGCTTAGAAAAAAAACCTTGCAAAACTTGTGGCACTACAATTTTAAAAATAAAACACGCTGGTCGAGGCACTCACTTTTGTCCTAAATGTCAAAAGTAAAAACGTTTATTTAGTAAATTCAAACAAAGCCACTCCTGTAGCTACCGATACGTTAAGAGATTCTTTTTTTCCTTTCATTGGTATTTCAGCAATCACATCACATTTACCAAGAACAGCCCTTGGTAAACCTTTGGTTTCTTCGCCTAAAACTAAGGCCCAATTTTTAGCAAGTTTTATTTTTTTATAGTTTACAGATTTAGGTGCTTGTTCTAAAGCTATAATTTGGACCCTAGACTCAACTAATTTTTTTAAAACAGAACTAATGTTTTTTTTGTATTCCCAACTAACCGTTTGTTCTGACCCCAAAGCTGATTTAGCAATCCGACTACTAACGCGGTTAAACTTATCAACCGGACAAGGAGTGACTCCAGTTAAAAATATTTTATTTATCCCCACAGCATCAGCTGTCCTAAAAATAGCTCCTACGTTATAACTAGAACGAATATTGTCTAAAACTAAGTATTTTTGTTCCTCAATCATTCCGCTATACTAAATTAAAAACGTAGACAAAACAAGGTTTTTTAGGTAAGATAATGCCGTAAACAGTTTTTGTAAGCCCCGTTAGCTCAGTTGGTAGAGCAGTCGCCTTTTAAGCGAACGGTCGCAGGTTCGAATCCTGCACGGGGCACAAAATTATAAATACTGAAAAGTATTTATATGTGACCCGTGAATAAGCCAACTGCTTGGGTTATGTCAGGATTCGAAAAGCTTTGCGTTATTTTCGAGCGGCTTGGCCGAGAGAAAATCGCAAAGGTATACTGTTTGTGTAATGAAAGAATCCTGCACGAATTAGAAAGACCCCGCCATGCACGCATGGCGGGGTACCATAGCGAGTGTAGCTCGAGAATCCTGCACAACTTAAACCCCTAAACTAAACCGCTCTAATCTGTCATACAAATCTAAACCCCCTCGCCTACTTTCATGATAAAGCACAAAAAGCTCATTTAGAAAATCTTGAATTTCGGCTAAGGTAAAATTTTGAGCCTCTTTTTTTGTTTTACTAATAACAAAAGGGTGGAGTTTTAACTCAGCCAAGTCCCCGCCAAGTAATAAAAAATTTATATTACGAATCGAATTTACAATTTGCCAAAACACTATTTCAGCCGGCATATTTTTAGCCCGAGCGCGAGCTACCGCCAACCACATTTTTTTTCGATCTCTCGCTGTAAAAGCTTCACCAATAGAAAAAATGAATTTATCATTAAAAACTTTTTTGTCTGTTTGATCGAAAACCCAAGTCTTAACAGCTGTAGATTCTAATTTTTTAAAACTTTTTTTATCTATTTCTTTCTCTTTAAAGAGAAAAATATTACCAGAGTTAGCAATATCCTCTATTTTTTCTAGCACCCAACTAGCACTAGTGGTGCTTGTTAATAAGTTTTGACACTTAACCAAATATTGATTAGAAAATAAACCTCGAGAAACCAACAATTCTTCAACATAGCTTTCAGAGAAATTATCTTCATCAATTACAAAAATCTCGGCTGTTGGCTTTTTAACCACCATCTTCTCCACCAGCTCTGACACTTTGGCCTCTATTTTTTTACTATCGGTACCACAAATTAAATACAACATTGACTACAAATTTAATTCTAGTAAAACAGGAGCATGATCGGAATTATAAATATCGGTCAGAATATCGGCCTTTTTAATTTTATTTTTTAATGAATCTGAAATATAAAAATAATCTATCCGCCACCCTACAT
>JBFIHK010000001.1:0-48369 GCA_041601795.1 Minisyncoccia bacterium | reverse complement strand
TTTTAGTTGAATATGGATATATTTATGAACCACAATATTATTTGGCGGATAGACGTCAAAAAAGTTTACCTATTCTTGCCCGGGCTACCTATAGGGCGCTGGTTGATTATTTTTATAATTAAAAAATTTTAATTGATAGTGTAAAAATTGTTTAAAATAATAAAAAAGTAGCCCCACTCCATCGAAGATGGAGTGGGGCTATATTTAATTTGGAAATCTCTCACTTGTTGTTATAAAATGCGAGTGTAGCTTCCTGCAAGCAAGAGTCAATTCGTCCCACGATTGGATATCCCTGTTGGGATGGACTGTTTTTTTAACAATAGACCCAGACAAAGAATCGAAAATAATCAATACGTCGTCTTCCTGGGGGTAAAAATCAGGGGGGTAAACTCTCAAAAACTGGGAATTTTTATTACCGTCTATTTCAACAATCACCGATTGAAACAGATAGTTCCAGGTGCTCAGTCTGAATAAATTATTGAACATGTTCCACTTCTTCATGTCGAAGGTCATCATGACCTCTGATTCTTCAGGACAGACTAGATAGTCTGGCGCTATGATGTTGGTTCGGATGGTCATCAAGGTAGTTTCTCCTTTTGCTTGTTTTGACCCCTATGGGCTTAAAGATCTAAAATGATTTTTTATTCGTCCCATAATCTAACACTTATATAGAGTTCAGTCAAGTTAGAAATTAATTTTAAAGTAGATATTTTATTTATTTTAAGTTAGCCTAAAGAATATGCTTAAAAATAATATTTGGACTCAATTTAAAAGGCCCATTATGGTTCAAGCACCGATGGCGGATGTGACTGATGCTGCCTTTAGACAAATTATTGCGGGGTGTGGCCAACCGGATTTATTGATGACTGAGTTTGTATCAGCCGATGGCTTAATGCACCCAGAAGGCAGGCAAAAGCTTATGCGAGAATTGTATTTTACGGCTAATGAAAAGCCTATTATTGCTCAACTTTTTACTTCTAGGCCACAAGTAATGAAAGAGGCCGCCGCTTTTGTGGAGACTTTAGGTTTTGCTGGAATTGATATTAATATGGGTTGCCCCGATAGAGGGATAGAACGCCAAGGTTGTGGCTCAGATTTAATTAAACACCCCAAGCTAGCACAGGAGTTAGTTTTGGCTGCAAAAGAGGGTACTAGTTTACCGGTGTCAGTTAAAACCCGTATTGGGTACAATCAAATCGACATAGAAAACTGGACCAAGTATTTACTTGAAGTTGAGCCGGCCGCTATTACTTTTCATTTGCGCACTAGAAAAGAAATGTCTAAAGTCGCGGCACATTGGGAGGAAATTAAAATTCCAATTAAATTAGCTCAAGGGAGTAACACTTTAATTTTAGGTAATGGAGATGTTAAAGATTTAACTGAAGCGAGAAATAAAATTAATCTTTATGGAGTAGATGGGGTAATGATTGGTCGGGGTATTTATGGTAACCCGTGGCTTTATTCTGAATACAAGCCTAGTGTGAGAGAAAAGTTGGAAGTTTTAATTGAGCACTCCAATTTATTTTGGGATTTATTTGGTCCAACAAAGACTAATAAAAAACTTTTTTCTGGCCATACAAAAAGTTTTGCAATTATGAAAAAACATTTTAAAGCTTATGTAGAAGGTTTCCCAGGAGCAAGCGAATTAAGAACAGAATTAATGACCGCCGAAAACGCTTTCGAGGTAGAACAAAAAGTGCGTCACTTTTTGGCTGCTTCCAAAGTCTGATATAATAAAATCTATGTCTACTGTCTTATATCGTAAATACCGACCGACAAAATTTAAAGAAGTGGTCGGGCAAGAACATATTGTTAGTTCTTTAGAGGAACAAATAAAAGCTGGTAACTTTGCTCACGCTTATCTTTTTTGTGGAACAAGAGGTACAGGTAAAACTTCTATTGCTCGGATTATAGCCGAAGCTCTAGGGTGCTCAGCCAAAGATTTATATGAAATAGATGCCGCTTCTAACACCGGGGTGGATGATATTAGGGAACTTAGAGAGGGTGTCAGGAGCCTACCTTTTGAATCTAAAATTAAAGTTTACATTATCGATGAGGTTCACATGCTGTCTAAGTCGGCTTTTAATGCTTTATTAAAAACTTTAGAAGAGCCACCAGCTCATGTAGTTTTTATTTTAGCGACCACTGAGTTGCATAAAGTGCCAGAAACTGTTGTCTCTCGCTGTCAGCTTCATTTGTTTCGCCAACCTCCAGTTGAAACTTTAGTTCAAGTGGTAACAAAAATAGCCAAAAAAGAAGGTTATAATATAGAAAAAGAAGCGGCTAATATGGTGGCTACATTAGGGGCCGGTTCTTTTCGCGATACTTTGGGAGTATTGCAGAAAGTTTTAAGTAGTACTAAAAGTAGTAACGAAGTAACTATTTTGGATGTTAGGGCTGTAACCGGTGAACCTGAAATTAGCTTAGTTTTGAGTTTTTTAACTGCTTTATTGGAAGCAGATTCAGGTCAAGCTTTGGCGATTGTCAAAAATATTTCTAATCAAAGTGGAGATATTAAAATATTTACGCGTCGCGTCTTAGATAATTTAAGGCAAGTGATGTTAATAAAATATGCGCCAGACATGATAAGCGATATTAAAAAAAACACCCTAGCTGATACCTATAAGCAGTTAGAAGTATTAGCGAGTCATAAATCGGCCGACAAGATTTCTGCTGTTCTAAAAGAATTATTAGAAGTTTATGATGCCATTGGAACCACTTATATGACAGAACTACCTCTTGAACTGGGGGTGGTTAATATTTGTCAAAAATTAGGAGTTAAAAATAATTCATGACTTTAAAACCAGTTTCTATTATATTTATCACTTTTTTTATTATTGGTGGGGGTTTTGTGTATGTTCAAAATTATTTTTTTGATCAAAAAGAAGTTGAAGTGGCAAATGTTCCTATGGTGTCGATTAATAATACTAGTTTTAAAGTAGAGCTAGCCACTACCCCACAGGCTAGAGTTAAAGGTTTGTCGGGGCGAAAGTTTTTGCCAGTTGGTACTGGTATGTTATTTATTTTTCCTGAAAAAGCTCGGCATCGCTTTTGGATGCCAGACATGAATTTTCCCATAGACATTATTTGGATTACAGATGGGCAAGTGGCAGGGGTAGAACATAATGTGTCTTATTTTTTTGACCCCAATGAACCAGTTTTCTATTCACCGCTCGTGCCAGTTGAGTATGTGCTTGAGGTAAACAGTGGGGTAGCTAAAAAAGCCCAAATTAAAATAGGTGACAAGGTTAAATTTAGCCACTTTTAATTTTAAATTGCATTTAGTCTTAAAATATAGCAAAATACAAAAGTAAAATAATTTGACGATTTTTTCATTGCCGGATCGTCTAATGGTAGGACGACTGGTTTTGGTCCAGTTAATCTAGGTTCGAGTCCTAGTCCGGCAGCTAGTGTGAGGTAGGTTCGGAGTACGAGGTGCTTCAATTATATAAAACTCTGTTATTTGGTATGATTCATTATTATGAATAAATATAACGTCTTAGTAAAAATCATTGATAAAATAAGAGTCAATGCAGAATCTAATTTAGATTTATATCTACCTGAGAACGGTAAGGTTGACATCGAGGGTGCGAGGTCAAGGGCCCTGATACATTTTTTTATTAAAAGTTACTTTGGTATTTTAGATTTTAAACAAAGAGAGAATCTGGTTACTGAAGGAGCTAATGATGGTGGTATTGATGCGTACTATATAAATAATGAGGAAAAGTTAGTTTATTTAATTCAGGCAAAATTCAGAAACAGTGCTAGGGGTTATGTAAAAACTGACATAGATAACAAGGATTTATGGAGGATGGATTTAGAAAGAGTCACCACTGGTGAGAAAAAGAGCTTTGATGGGCATCAGTATAATAAAAAGATTCTTGAGTTTCAAAAGAAGTTAAGAAATTTAAAAAATCCTTCAGAGTATAAATTTGTGGTTGTACTCGTGGCTAATCTCACTGAATTACAAAAAAAATATATACTCACTACTCATTTTCCAAAAGAATGGGATATCAAAGTTTTTAATTATTATAAGGTTTATGATGAATTACTTTTTCCTTATATCAGAGATGACTTTTTTAATGAAAATAAGTTGAGTTTCAATATTTTGTTATCGAGTGCTGATAAAAAACCGATTAATTATGAAGTAAAGACAGAATATGGGGTATGTACAATATTTATGATATTTATTCCTACTGAAGAAATAGCAAAGGCACTTACTAGATATAAGAATTCAATACTGAAATATAATCCAAGAACTTATCTGGGTATGAATGCTAAGGGTGTTAACAAAAAGATTGAAGATTCTATTCTCAAGAAGGATACCAATGATTTTGTTTTATTGAACAACGGAATTACTATGCTCTCTACAGAATCCTTGTATACAGAAAATACTGGTAAAAAAAGAACTGGTGAGATAACAATAAAAGACCCTCAAATCATTAATGGTGGTCAAACATCATTTACACTAAGTCATATATATAAAAGATTTTTAAAAAAAGAGTTTGCAAAAAATCCTTTCAAAGATAAAGAAGTCTTATTGAAAGTAATTGTTCAGAATGATACTGAGAAATACAATAATATTACTGGTCCAGTTTCATTAGCTACTAATAATCAATCCTCAATTAGTAAGGGAGATTTATTGTCTAATCATGATTCTCAAGCAGCTCTTCAGAAGTACATATTTGAAGAATTTGACTTGTATTATGAAAGAAAAAAAGGAGAATTTTTAAACAGTCTTAATAATTTGTATATTAAGAAAGAGGACGTGATTAATCGTAATGAATTTATAAAAATGGCCTATGCCTCAGGCTTTCCTGAGAAAATTAAAAACCCTAAAAATTTATCTGAAGACTTTCTATTTTCAGATGAAATATTTAAGATACTTACTACTAAAAGCAACTACTCTAAATATGTTCTTTCATACCTCGTTTATCGAGAGGTTCAGCTATTAAAAAAACAAGCTAGAAAACCTGTTAATGGATGGTTTGTTGGTAAATGTGGATTTGGTTTAAGATATGGTGACATTGCTGTAACTATGATAGCTACATATACTTTGATTGGAACTTCGTGGAAGAAAAATGAACTTAAAGAAGTGGTTGAGGCTACTTTGGATAAATGGAAAAAGTTTGAAGAAAAAGCTTTCTTGAAAAAAGAAAATTTGATTTATTTTGATACCAAAACTAAGGAATTTAATCCTATTGGTTATTATAAAAGTGATAATTTAATAACAGATTTGGTTGAACACTTCACCTAATTTTTAACTATTGTGTAAATCTGCCAAGACTTTACCTAATCTGTCTATAACTCCAACAACCAAAGCATTACCCATAAAGAAAGCTCGTTTTGAGTCAGTGTGACCATCTGTGTGGTAATCAGGGAACATACACAATCTTTCTAGTTCAATGGGTGTTAATCTGCGTAAACCTTTCTTTGTTTCAATAACATGCTTGAACCTAGATGGTGTTGGTCCACCTTCACCAGTAATGATTGTCCTAGAGGCCCTATCTAATGCGTCTGGGAATGTCATAGATCCTTCCTTGTATATGAATTCAAAACCACTGGCTGCTTTTCGAGGCTCATTTTTTGCTCCTTTCAAATATTTCCATTTTTTTAAGTCATCTTTGTTGATGTAATACTCTTCAGGAACTTCTTTGTCTGAAATCAGAATGTCTCCAAGTGTTACGAATTTTCCTATGTAATTTTCTTTTGTTTTTGCTGTGTAAACTTTTCCATCAAACATTATTCCACTATTTTGAAATGGTGATGTTTTTGGATTTTCTGTATTGAAATTATTAGACACTTCAACAGGGTCAGAATTTAATTCAAAATAATTAAAACCACTTACAATATTTGCAGGAAATGCTTTTTGAGTAAGACCTGTTTTGCTAAGCCATTTTTCTACATCTTTCTCTTTCTTAAATTTCTTTTCAATTTCCGAACCCTTTTTATATCCCATTATAAAAATCCTTTTCCTTCTTTGAGGAAATCCATATTCTGCGGCATTAATAATTCGCCATTCAACCATATACCCAAGTTTGTTTAATGAAGAAAGTATAATCGCAAAATCACGACCTCTTCTAGAAGCTGGAGACACTAGAAGTCTATCTACATTTTCTAGCATCAAATAATCAGGAGCTTTCTTTCCTTTCTTTTCTAAGATGTTATAGATCGACCACCATAGAACACCTTTCTTTCCCTCAAGTCCTGCAGAAGAAGATAGATTTCTCGCTACGGAGTAATCCTGACAAGGAAATCCACCAACTAGTAGGTCGTGGTCAGGAACCTTATCTGTAACTTTTGCTACATCAATATTTGTATACTCATCTACATCTCCAAAATTCTTTACATAAGTTTCATGAGCATGTTGTCTTTTTGTGGATGGCTCCCACTGATTGAACCAAATAGTTTCATAATTATTATGATGAGACTTCCTGCTTCCTTTATGGCCTTCTAGTCCAAGTCTAAAGCCACCGACACCAGCAAATAACTCAACGACTCTTATTTTTTTAATTGGTTTTTTCATAAGTATTATCATATTAACATTCTTATAATTTTCGATCAAGCTGTCTATAATTTGTGCCACATAAATTGTGTAAGATCAAGATTTTTAGTATATTTCTCTATATATGTCAAAGCTAAATTTAAAGCAAATAAAGACTGTTAAGGAATTAGAGAAAATTGCCCAGAAAGATTTAGAGGGAAGGACACTAGAAGAAATTATGTCTTCTATTGTAGATGATGACGAAAGTAGTCGAGTCCTTACTAAGGCTGGAGTCGGATATGCTATTGAATACGGTTATTTTGGTATACCTAAGAATAGTACAGCAGGTGCAGACATAGAACACTTAGATGTTGAACTGAAGACTAGTCCGCTCAAATTATTAAAGAACGGAAGACTTACGGTCAAAGAACCACTTTCTTTGAATATCATTAATTATTCTGAAGAGCATAACAATAAACATATTAAAGAATCATCTTTGTATAAGAAGAATAAAAAAATCCTGTTCGTTTGGTATGTTCATGACAAGGAAGTCCCTAGGTCAAAATATTTAATCAAGTATGTATTCATTTGGGAAATGACAGAAGAAGTTCTTGAAGAACTGAATGAAGATTACTTAAAGATTATAGAATTCATAAAGAATGGTGAGGCACATGAAATACATCAACACCAACATAAATATCTAACCCTTTGCCCTAAACATAATGGTAAATTTAAAGATCCTTCTTGTGGTAAATCTAAAACCTCACAACCTTTTAGTGATAAACCTGCAGAGGTTAGAGCTTTTAGATTAAAAAACTCTTACATGAATTTAGTTATCCAGCGCTATCTTTTAAAAGAACATCCTGACAAGTTAGATGAGTTTACAAACACAAGGCCTTCTAAATAATTGAGACTTTTTTATTATTTAAAATAATCTTACCTTTGATACATCCAAGTAGTTCTCTTTTTTCTAAAAGAGAACCCTCTTTCAGGAGATATTTCATATAATTTCGTATGTCAATATCTTTGACCTCTATTTTTTCTTTGGTACCCATTACTACTCTGTTGTAAAGAAACAATCTGAGGTAAAAGCCGAGAAAGATTATAAAGCTGATGTTTATGTGTTGTCTCTATTTAAGCATCAAGATCACAAGACACTAGATATTCTAGATATGAATCAATGGGAGTTTTATGTTCTTTCAAAAGACAGGCTAAAGGAAATTTCTAATAATGGAGCTAGTGTTTCACTTTCAAGGCTGAAGAAGTTTGATTGTGAACCAGTCGGTTTTAATGAACTACACAGTCTAATTACTTAATATAATTGGTTGTATTTGCTACAATCAGATTATGAAAATTACTAGGATAGAAATTGAAAATTTTAGATCAATTAAGAGATATGATTTTGATGTAAATGATTTTAACGTATTTGTTGGTCAAAATAATCATGGTAAAACAAATTTGTTTGAAGCTCTAGATTGGTTTGATTCTGGAAAAACTGTGGACTCCAACTATTATAAACATCAGAAAACAAATCCTATTAAGATAAGGGTCCACTATAGTAATGTCGGAAGTTCTTTAGAAAATCTGGAAAATGAAAGATACAAGAAAGTAATCGAAAACGTGCTCGGAGAAAACGACGAATTTATTTTAGAGAAGACTAGCGAAGATGATAAAAGGTTTATGATTGTAAATGGAGAAAGTGTGGGAAATCCTACAGGTTTTGATGCAGCATTAAATTATTTTTTACCTAAAATAGAATATGTTACTACTAAGATAAAGTTAGGAGATGTTTCTGGTTATAAATCAAAAACCCCAATTGCTGAGATGTTGTCTGGTGTTTTATCAGATGTAATAAATAATGATCCTAAATACAAGGAGTTCATAAAACTATTTGATGAGTTGTTTAATTCTGAAGGATCTGTTTTTAGAAATTCAGTAGACTCTCTAGAGAAGAAAGTTGAATTTTATCTTCAAAAACAATTTTCCGAAGATACTACTGTCGATTTTAGTATACAGAATCCAAAGATTGAGGACATGTTAAAAGGCTTTGATACTGAAATAGATGATGGCATAAAGACTAAAGCAGAAAATAAAGGAGATGGTATGCAGCGTGCAATAATGCTAGCAATCATTCAATCATATGCAGACTATAGAAAAGAACAAGGTATTGCTAGAAATTTCATATTTTTAATTGATGAAGCCGAACTACATTTACACCCGTCAGCACAAAGATCATTAAAAAAAGCTCTTAGAGATATTATTGATAATGGTGGTCAGGTTTTTATAAA
Organism: Minisyncoccia bacterium; assembly: GCA_041601795.1. Lineage (GTDB taxonomy): Bacteria > Patescibacteriota > Minisyncoccia > Phycocordibacterales > XYD1-FULL-46-19 > JAUPUJ01. Next base: position 39,597 of record JBFIHK010000001.1, on the reverse strand, counting down.
TACCCATTCTTCAGTTTTTGCTAATGAAAATTATGAAAATCAAAATATATTCAATGTTGTTAAGATAGAAGGTGATTCTAGGTTAGAGAAAGTGGAAAGCGAACAGGATAGATTAAATTCTATTTATCAATTACTGGGAGGTAGTCCAAATGATTTATTATTACCAAGTAATTTTATAATTGTAGAAGGTCAAACTGAATATCATTTTATAAATAAAATTATTGAAAGATTTTATAGTGAAAATAAGAAATGTTTAAATATTAAAATAATATTTGCTCGTGGTGATTCTGAAAAACATAAAGAGATTTATCATGCAATAAACCAGTGCTACACACCTCTTTTGACCAATGGTGTATATAAAGACAAGGTAGTTTTTCTTTTAGATTTACCTAATTCCGAACAAGAGTCTAATTTTACAAAGTTTAAAGAAGCACATCCTTGGTTAAAAGAAGGAGAACAAATACATATACTAGAAACTGAAACCATTGAAGAATATTATCCTGAAGATCATAAAAAAGAGAAAGATGAAATCTCGAGTGATGAAAAAATATCATATGCGGTTAGTGTTGCAGAATCAATAACTTTAGAAGATTTTAAAAATAAAATGCCAATTGTTTACAATACACTTGAATCTGCAATTAGTAGAGGTTACGAATAAAAAACGTTCCCAGTGTCGCTTTTGTCTCTTTTTATACCATTCCGAAGAGGGTCAAAATGCTATAATTTATTTAATTAAAAAAGCCTTATGGGGCTTGGTATGAAAATATCCGAATCCGATGAGGCTAGCAAAGACAAACGAAGTGAAGGCTTTGATGCTGGAAGGGTTACTAGTAGTAATTTAGCTAGTTGCATTTACTTCTAGCATTCTTGATAATGTAAGAATATGAAAAATATTTTTCTTGTTTTAATATTGGTGTCTTTATTGTTTCCTGTTACAAGCTTTGCTCAAGTGGTGCAAGCTTATTTTTATAACAATGGTACGGGTGATAAAAGTTTCAAAACTAATTATAAGTCTATAGATGTGGTGTCGCCTCAAGTTTATTATATTGATTATGATTTTGATCTTAAAAAAACTAATGATAAGGGGGTGATAAAAAGGGCCCATAATAAAAAAGTTAAAGTTGTGCCCCTTGTTTTTCAGCAAGACTTTAGTCGAACTTTAATGTCTAAAATATTGGCCGCTGAAAATATTCAAAATGATATTATTGATGACCTAATAGATGAAGCCCAGGATGAAGATTATGCTGGCTGGCAATTTGATTTTGAATATATTTCTTCAGCTGACAGAAATGCTTACACTAAGTTTGTAGAGAAAGCTGGAAAAGAATTTAAAAAGGCCAATTTAGAATTTAGCGTGGCGGTTATTCCTCGGACTACTCCTTATAACCCCAAGGCTATCAATCAAGATTTAACTGCTGCCTATGACTATGAAAAATTGGCTGAAGCGGCTGATTATTTAGTAGCCATGGCCTATAATGATCCTAATTCATTTGGCCCAACAGGTTCTCTTCTTTACCAGCAAGCAGTGTTAGATTTCATGACTACTATCGTGCCTAAGAATAAACTTCAACTAGGCATAGCCTTTTATTGTTCTAAATGGCGACTCTCTGGTGGTTATAAACAATTTGGTGAGCTGTCTCATGATGACGTTAAAGATGATATTGATAAGTCCCAACTTCTGTTACAGGGTTATATAGAAGGTTTGGAATCAGAATATAGTGCCTATATAGTCCCAAGTGGCAATGCTTATTTAACTTGGTGTGACGGGCCAGCTGGGTTTAGGGCTAAATTAAAATTAGTCGACAAGTACAATCTTAGAGGAATTTCCCTATGGGCTTTAGGTCAAGAAAATAAAGATATGTGGGATAGTTTTTAGGAATCTATTTATTCTTAGTGTAGTATAATGTGACGTGATTAATTTTTTTAAAAATTACCAAGTTTCAGTAAATAAATATGTCTAATCATCCGAATCCAAAAATTATAATCAAACATAATCGTTTACTAGACCCTTTTTTTATTTTTTATTGTAATAATAATCCAAGCCTAGCTTCTTCTGGTTGGAACGATTGGACTCCTCCCTCTAATGAAGAAGTAGCAAATAAAGTACAAGAATTTAAAAAAATATGGGAGGAGTATGGAGAGATAATTTTGAGTGCTTTATCTAAGGAATTAGAATTATATTTTCCTGTTTCTATGATAGATGTTCATATTATAAAGGGGACACCTAGAGATATTAGCAATCCTATTATTTTAAAAAGTGGACATTCTCCAGAGTTTTTCCTTTTAAATTTAGTGCATGAGTTGACTCATCGTTTATTTGCTTATAATGAGTTGGGCGAATTATGCTGGGAAATACGAGACAGTCTGAAAGATGAAGATATTACAACTAAAAAACACATAATGATTTACTCTGTTTTAGCTTTTATATTTTTTGATGTGATAAAAAGGCCAGAAATTTTAAATACTCATATAAAATTTTTAGCATCTGGATCCGGTGGTAGAAATAATTTTTATTATAAGGCTTGGCAAATAGTTGAAGATTTTGGTTATGAAAAACTCATTTTTGATTTTCGAGAAAAAATAAAGGACCGCTAGTCTCTAAGGAGAACTAGCGGCCGTTAAGTTAAAATTTAGCCTAATGTAATGAATATATAATTTATGTTAAAATAAAGATATGTATAAAATCATAGTTTTTCTTATAGTGCTTGTGTTGGGATTAGGGGCTTTTTTCTTTTTTACTCAAGAGGTAAACGACGTTGAAGAAGCTGGGGGGGTTGACGTGGAGGTGGCTACAACTACCGCTGAAGTGGTGGTTGAAAATGAACCCGAAACGGTTATTGGGACATCTATTGAAGGCAGCGACATAGTAGCCTATCACTTTGGCGAAGGCGAAGAAGAAATTCTTTTTGTCGGGGGCATTCATGGTGGCTACTCTTGGAATACAGCTCTAGTAGCAAATGAGCTTGTAGATTATTTAAATAGTAATAGCAACTTAGTTCCGGATAATTTGAAAGTGACAGTGATTCCAGTTTTAAATCCTGATGGGTTAGAAAAGGTAACAGGTACCACTAGTGGCGACTTTACTGGGGCTGATGTTTCTGCCAGTGAAGCGTTAAAATTAGCTGGAAGGTTTAATGCAAATGGAGTCGATTTGAATCGTAACTTTGACTGTAAGTGGCAACCAGAAAGTACTTGGCAAAGTAAAACTGTCGATGCTGGAACAGCTCCATTTTCTGAGCCTGAAACTAAAGCTGTTAAAGATTATATAAATAATAATAATATTAAAGCTGTTGTTGCTTGGTATAGTGCTGCTGGGGGTGTATATGCTTCTAGTTGCGAAAATGGAATTTTACCTGAAACAACAAAGATTATGAATTTATACGCTAAAGCTTCTGGCTACCCTGCTTATAAAGATTTTGACTTTTATGAAATTACAGGTGACATGGTAAATTGGCTCGCTAAAGAAAAAATTCCAGCTATCAGTGTTCTTTTAACTAATCATAAGGATATTGAATGGTCTAAAAACAGAAATGGTATTGAAGCTATTTTAGAATTTTATGCCGAGTAGAAGCTTAAAGTTGCTCGTTGGAGTATTTGTAGTGGGGGCAATAATGGTAGCTGTTGGAGTGGTTGCGTTTAACCCTTTTACTTGGTCTATTTTACCATTGGGTGAAGAGGAAAATGTATTAGAGGAAGAAATAGAAGTTACAACTCTAGAAGGGGAAGCTCAAACTATAGGTTTGTCGGTTGAAGGGCGACCAATAGAAGTTTATTCTTTTGGAGAAGGAGACAAACACTTACTTTTTATTGGTGGTGTTCATGGTGGCTATGAATGGAACAGCTCACTTCTGGCGTTCATGATGATAGATTATTTTAATGCGAACACAGACTTAATTCCAGTTGGAGTTAAAGTATCTATTATTCCAGTAGCTAACCCAGATGGCTTGTTTAAAGTAGTTGGTATCGGGGGTAGGTTTACCGCCTTTGATGTGCCTGGACCAGATGACGGTACGGGACGAGGTCGTTTTAACGCTAACAATGTAGATCTAAATCGTAACTTTGACTGCAGGTGGCAACCAGAAAGTACTTGGCGTTCGAAGGTGGTGGACGCTGGAACCGCTCCATTTTCTGAACCAGAGGCTAAAGCTATACGAAACTTTGTTTTAACCAATGACCTAAGTGCGGTAGTGTCTTGGCATAGCCAGTCTAATGCTGTTTATGCGGCCGAATGTGGGGCTGGTATTTCTACTGGAACTAGAGCTTTAATGAACACTTATAGTAAGGCTTCTGGTTACCCCGCAGTAGAAAGTTTCGACCATTATGAAATCACAGGCGACATGGAAGGATGGCTTTCGACTATTGGTATATCAGCAGTAACCGTAGAATTAACCACCCATGAGAAAGTGGAGTGGGCTAAAAATTTAGCTGGCGTTAAGGCTGTGTTAGAACTTTATAAATAAAAATTAGTTATTGGGTTCTAAAACATTAAACTATAAGCCCAAGGTGAAGAAGTTAAAACATAAAGCATAATAGTAGCTCCTAGAAGGGCTATATTTTTCATGAAGTCTCTTTTTTCGACCGCTTTTTTAGCGGGGTCAACTTCTCGCCAAAAAGGGTGCATTTTAGGAGTGACGAACACAAAGAAAATAGTGATAAAGATAAGAGATAGATTAACGTAAACACCTAAAATAATTCCTAAACCACCTAAAAGTAATAACAGGCCAGTGCCAATAACTGCTAGTTTCGGTGCGGGCACTTTTTGACTTCTAGCGTAAGAGGTCATATTTGTTAAATGCTTAAAGTGATTAAGTCCAGAAAGAAAGAAAAAACCACCAAAAAACACTCGGCCGATAAGTAGAATAATATCCATAAATAAAAATTTAGTTAGTAAGCCTAATAATCAAATTATAACATAGAAGTTTTGTAATAAAGTTTTTTAAATTAAAAATATCCACTAGCTTTTATTTTAGAAGAAAAAAACACTTGTGCACTTTGCTTGCTCTACGTCTGCTATAAACTTTGTTAAAATTAGATTAGAGGATAAAAGTCTATTATAAGTTTAATTTAAAAAATATGATTGATCCTATTACTATATTTTTGGCTCAAATATGGGGGCCAATATTTGTAGCTATGAGTTTGGGTATTTTTCTTAGTCGTGAGTATTATTTAAAAATTTATCGTGATTTAGAAAAGGAGACCTTGGCTGTTTTGTGTTTTGGTTTTCTAACTTTGTCTTTGGGTATAGTTCAGGTGGGGGTTCACAATGTTTGGAACTCTTTACCTCAGATAATAATTAGCTTTTTGGGGTGGGCCATGCTTTTGAAAGGTATTATTTTGGTAGTAAAGCCACAACTAGCTAATAAAGTTGGCGACTGGTTTGCTACTACAAAAGCTGTATCTATTGTTGGGGGTGTTGTTTTATTTGTGGGCTTATATTTAACTTGGTTTGCTTACTTTATGTAGAGCGTTGATATGACTGAAAAGTAAATAAGCCCAATTTAATGGGCTTATTTTTTAATAAATTATCTAGTTTTAGGTACGAAAGTTAGAGCTTTACCAAATTTGTCGCCTCGGCCGGTGCGACCAATACGGTGAACATAGTCTTCAAAGGTATTTGGTAAGTCGTAGTTGATAACGTGGGAGACATTGTCGACATGAATACCTCTGGCGGCGACATCAGTAGCTACTAAAACTCTAGTGTTGCCATTTTTGAATTCGCGCAAAGCTCTTTGTCTTTGAGTATGGTTTTTGTTGCCATGAATAGAATCAGCTTTGATATTATGTCTAGATAGTTCTTCGGACAATTTTTCTACACCATGTTTCATAGCACCAAAAATGATTACTCTTTTTAAGTCTAGATTAGAAAAAAGATCGATCAAAGTCTCTAGTTTATTATCTGGACCATGAGGGACTACATCTTGTTCAATACTATTGGTGACATCTTTTTTCTTGACGGAAATAGTTACTGGCTCGCGTAGAAAGTCTTTAGTTAAAGCATCTGTTTGTTTGCTGGTAGTGGCGGAGAAAAAGAGTGTCTCTCTGTCTTTTGGGGTAGAGCTTAAAATAGTTCTAATGTCATTAATAAAGCCCATGTCTAACATGCGGTCAGCTTCATCTAAAACCACTGAAGTGACGTTTTGAGTTTTGAAACAACCACGATTAATTAAATCTAAAACTCGTCCTGGAGTACCAATAACAAAATGATTATGACGACTCAAAGCCCTTATTTGGGGTCTAATATTAATACCACCGACACAAGTGGTACCAAAAATACGCAAACCTTGGGATAGTAGTCGGAGTTCGTTTTCTATTTGTAGAGCCAGTTCTCTAGTTGGAGTTAAGATTAAAGTTTGGCGTTTGGAATCGGTTAAAGTTTTTTCGATTAAAGGTAGTAAAAAAGCGGCTGTTTTACCGGTGCCGGTTTCAGCAATACCAATAACATCATGGCCATTTAAAATTTCTGGTATGATTTTATCTTGAATAGGAGACGGGGTAACTAAACCTAAAGAAGTTAAGGTTTTAACTAATTTTTCATTAAAACCAAAAGTTTTAAAAGTGTTTTTAGGGGTGTAAATTTCAACTTTAGCGTCAACTGGGTTTTTGTTTATAAACTGAGCTGGGTTAAAAGTGGGCATTTTACGTCCACCTCGACGATTGTTAGGGCGGTTATTTTGATATCTAGTAGATCCACCGCCTACTCTGGTTCGTCTAGTAGAAAAAGATCGATTAGAATTCGGGCGTGAACTAGATCCACCCCGACTGTGTCGGTTCATTGTATAAGTCATTATTATATTTTAATTAGAGAAACTATTTAGTGTTTCTGGGCCAAGTGCAGGTAATAATTCCAAACGTTACTGTAAGTTTTTAAGCGTTTGCAGCTTGAGAGCCCTACACGAGTATCTAAAGCGTTTGTTTATAGTAATATATAGAGGTGGATTTGTCAAATAAAAAAATATATTTGGCCACTTGGTTAATGTGGGTTACAATGGGTTCGATGATGTTTGATATAAATTATATTCAAAATATTCTTGTGACTTGGTTTTTTAGCCACGGGGTGGCAGTTTTATTGATAGTTAGTTTGGCCTACTTGGCCCATATTTCAGCTAGAAAAGTTATAGATAAAGTAGTAAGAAGGTTGATTCTTGAAGGGGAAGGAGGTAGACAAGCAGAAGAAAAAAGAGAAAATACTTTAATTGAAGTGGCCACTAGAACGGTCGGGGTGTTAATCATTGTACTAGCTACTTTGATGGTGTTATCAGAAATAGGAGTAGCGATCGGGCCCTTATTAGCAGCTGCTGGAGTAGCTGGGGTAGCCATTGGTTTTGGAGGGCAGTATTTAATTAGAGATTTGATTTCAGGTTTATTTATTATTTTAGAAAACCAATATCGAGTAGGTGATGTGGTTTGTTTTGGGGACACTTGTGGTTTGGTGGAGACTTTAAGTTTAAGGGCTACTACTATGCGAGACTTAGATGGTACTGTTCATCATATACCTCATGGAGAAATAACTAAGGTAGCCAATCTATCTAAAAAGTTTGCTCGAGTTAACTTAAATATTGGCGTCTCTTATACAGCTGATTTAGAACAAGTGGAACAAGTGGTCAATGAAGTTGGTAAGAATTTAGCCGAAGACAAAATGTGGGCTAATAAAATAATAGAGCCACCAAAATTTATCCGAGTCGAAGAATTTGCAGATTCAGCTGTTGTTATAAAAATTTTAGGTGACACTAAGCCAATAGAACAGTGGGCGGTGGCAGGTGAATTGCGCAAGAGGTTGAAAATTGCTTTCGATAAAGCTGGCATAGAAATTCCTTTTCCGCAGAGGATGATACATCAAGTTAAATAAAATTTAACCTCTTTAAAAAACAGGACTTAAGTCCTGTTTTTTAAATTTTAGTAATATCTCGAGGAAAAAATAAATTAACTGTCCACTCGGCCATAATACGGAAACGTTTACGCCAAGACATGAATTTAGATAAATAAATAGTTCGCCATAGCCACCAAGTAAATCGGCCAGAGACGGTTATGCCCCAAATTTCTCCCACTGCATTCCAAGTACCTAGGGAAATTAACATGCCCTGAGGTTTAAATTTAAAGGCAGTTAATGTTTGTTTATGTATTAAAGCTTTAATATTTTTGGCTACTATTGTAGCTTCTTTGGTGGCTACTTGTGCCAACATGGGAGCGGGGTCAACCTGGCCAGCGACATCACCTAAAACAAAAATATTTGGGTAGTCTAAGTCTTGTAGAAAATCATTAACTCTAATTCTTTTATTGTCATTTGTATTGGGGTGATGAGGTAAAACTCCAGCTGTCCAGATAATAGTTTCGGTTGTTATTTTTTCACCCGAAGATAAAATTACTTGGTCATTTATTATTTCTTCTACTTTAGTGTTTAGTTTTAAGTTAATACCTTTTTTAAGTAAGCTTGTGGTTGCTATTTGTTGAATTTTAGGATTTAAGTGGGGTAAAACAGTCTGACCACTATTTATTAAATAAATCTTAATTTGACTTAAATCAGAACCGGCGGGGTAGTATTTTTTTATCATTGTTTGGCAAGTAAAACCAGCTAGCTCTGCTGCTAGTTCGACCCCGGTGGCTCCACCTCCAACAATGACAAAAGTAGTGAGTTTGTTTTTGTCTTCATTTTTGCTAGTGGTAGCTAATTCTATTTTGTCTATTAAATGATTTTTTAAATTAACAGCATCGCGGAGATTTTTTAATTGAAAAACTTTAGTCTGGTCTAGGTGATAAAAATTTGTTTTGGAGCCAGTGGCAATAACTAAATAATCGTAATCTAAAATGCCGGCAGTGGTTGAAACTTGCTTAGTTTTTTTATCTACACTAGTAGCGGTAGCTTGAATAAATTTTACCTTAGTACCTCTTAAAATTTCTCTAATCGGTTCAGCTATACTTAAGGGCGATAAGCTACCGGTGGCCACTTCATGTAAAAGAGGGGTAAACAAAAAGTAGTTAGTTTGGTTAACCAAAGTGATTTCTATAAGAGGTTCTGACTTGAGTAATTGGTCTAAATACTTAGCTGTATATAAGCCACCAAAACCACCACCAATAATTAAAATTTTCATATTAAGTTAATTCTAACGCAATAATCCCTGGGCAGCAAAATATTACCCCTATAGTATTTGCTTGCTATATAAAACTTTGTATTGTATGATGATATAAATTATTTTGGCCGTTTTGGCCATTTTCTTTTTTGACTTAATAAATATATGGATATTAGAAACATTGCAATAATAGCTCACGTTGATCACGGCAAAACTACTTTGACCGATGCTTTAATGTCGGCTACCGGCATGAATGAAGACGGAGCCAGTATGGACTCTAATGCCTTGGAGCAAGAGCGAGGTATTACTATTTATGCTAAAAACACCTCTGTTGTTTACAAGGGGACAAAAATAAATATTGTTGACACTCCAGGCCATGCTGACTTTGGGTCTGAAGTAGAACGAGTATTAAGGTCTATTGATTCGGTGCTACTTGTGGTAGATGCCCAAGAGGGGCCAATGCCTCAAACTCGTTTTGTGCTTAAAAAATCTTTAGAAATAGGCCATAAACCGATTGTTGTTTTAAATAAAATAGATAAACCAGCCGCCAGTCCTGCCAGAGTTCATGATGAAATTTTAGAATTGTTTTTAGATTTAGGAGCGACTGAAGATCAATTAGATTTTGTGACTGTTTATGCTATTGGTAAAGATGGGGTGGCGATGAAAAATTTAACTGATAAGCAGGTGAATATGGAGCCATTATTGGATACTATTTTGGAGAATGTACCTAAGGCGCCTCAAGTGATAGAAACAACATTAAAAGCCCAACCTTTTAATTTGGGCTACGATAATTTTTTGGGCCGCTTGGCTATTGTTAGAATTTATGAAGGAGTAATAAAAATGGGTGATAAAGTTTTTATTAAAAAACCATCCGGTCAGATAGAAAATAGTAAGGTAACAAAATTGTTTACTTTTTTGGGTACTAAAAGAACTGAAGTAGAGACAGTAGAAGCTGGCGATATAGCTATGGTAGCTGGGTTAACAGATGTCTATATTGGAGACACTTTAACTGATAACGAAAGCACTGATATGTTACCTGTAATTGCAGTAGATGAACCAACTATTTCCTTAGACTTTTTAGTTAATGATTCTCCCTTTGGAGGACGTGAGGGTAAATATGTTACTAGTCGTCAAATTAGGGAGAGATTAGTTAAAGAATTAGAAATAAACGTGGGATTAAAAGTAGATTTTGAAGGGGATGGTATGAAAGTCAGTGGTCGTGGTGAATTGCATATAGCTATTTTGTTAGAAAATATGCGTCGCGAGGGTTATGAAATGTCTGTGTCTCAGCCTCAGGTGATTATTAAAGATATAGATGGGGTCAAAAGCGAGCCTTTTGAAGAGGTAACTATAGAAATTCCTAGTACCGCCCAAGGTCAAGTGATTGAAAAGCTAGCCAAGAGAGGGGTGCATATGACGAATATGAAAACAGACGGCAGTATTATTAGAATGACTTTAGAGGGGCCAACGCGAGGATTACTTGGCTACAGAGGGCAATTTATAGTTGATACTAAAGGTGAAGGTATTTTTGCCAGCAGAGTGATTGGGTTTAAGCCTTATGCTGGAGCGATAGAAAAAAGAGTGGTTGGGTCTATGACTTCTATGGCTTCGGGCAAAGCCCTGGCTTTTGCTTTGGCTAACTTGCAAACTCGGGGAACTTTATATATTGATGCTGGAGTTGAGGTGTATGAAGGAATGGTTATAGGTAATACCGCTAAAGGCGAAGAGATGATGGTTAACCCCACTAAAGGTAAACAATTGACCAATATGCGTTCGTCGGGGGCTGATGAAAAATCTTATTTAACTCCAGCTACACCTATAGATATAGAAAGAGGTTTAGAAGTCATGTCTGATGATGAATATTTAGAAGTTACACCCAAAAGTGTGCGTTTACGAAAAAAATATTTAACAGAAGCAGCTAGAAGTAAAGCTAAAAGAACTACTTAAAATTAGATTTCTCTAATATTGTAAAAGTTCAATATGTGTGATATAATCATCGCGTTTTAACTATGGGATTTTTTAAAATATTTATGTTAAAAATTAAAAATTATTTAAATCGAATTAAATTAGGTTTCAGTCAGAATAAAAAATCATCATTGATTTTAGTTTTTCTTATTTTAATCGGAGGAGTTTCTTTGACCTATGCTTTTGGTGGCCAAAACAATGATCAGGAACAAGATGGATCAAGTGGTAAAATCGTTTCTTTAATCACTGTTGGTAGTATAGATCAAACCTTAAATGGAAAAATAGAAACAACTGGTGAAGTAGAATCTAGTAGTCAGGCTGAAGTTAAGGCTGAGTACTCGGCCCCCGTAGCTAGCATACATGTTAAAATAGGAGATTTTGTTCAGGCAGGTCAGATCTTAGTGATTCTAAAAAATGCTGATTTAACAGCGGGGGTTGCTTCTGCTAGGGCATCAGTGGAAAGAGAAAAGATTAAATTGTCTCAGTTAGAAAAAGGTGTTCGAGCCGAAGGTCGGGCTGTTTTTGAAGCTCAAATTAGCCAAGCGGAGGGTGCTGTTTTAAATGCGGAAGAATCCGTTTGGAATGCTTTAAATGTAGCTTACAGCGACCTACAACAAGCTTTAAGAGCTAATATAGATTTACTTTATAGTAATCCTACTTCTTCACCGAGTTTCGGTGTTAGTATTTCTAGTAGTGTTGGAATCACTTATTATATTGGTAATTCTCGTGATTCTTTTAATTATAATTTAAATGGCAGACGACGACAGTTAAATGGTGTTCTTGAAGATTGGGCAGTAGAATTAAATCATAAATCAAATAAAGAAGTTGATGTTTTGGTTGCTAAAATGATATCTGATTTAACTTTGGCTCAAAAATTAGGTTTAGATTTGTCTGAAGTTGTAAATGATTACATGGCCAGTGATGTGGCAGGTCAGAATATATACGCCTCTTATCAAAATTCAATCTCAACTGCTTTAACTAAAATAAATACAGCTTTAACTAACCTAAGAAATACCAATCAAGGCTTGAGTAATGCTAGACGCTCTTTGGTCTTAGCAGAGGAACAGTTAAAATTAAATACTGCCCCACCGACTATAGAGGAATTAAATTTACAACGTAATGCAATTAGTCAAGCTGAAGCTAATTTAGCCAGTTCTGGAGCAGGGGCTAGTAAAACTGTGTTACGGGCTCCAGTGTCTGGTTCGGTGGTGACGTTACCTGTGCGGATCGGAGAATATGTTAGTCCAGGGCAGTTGATCGCTTTAGTGGCTGATCAAAACAATATTCAAATTAAAACTTATATTTCAAGTCAAGATATCAAGAAAGTGGATATTGGTAATAAAGTAGTGATAGATGGAAGATATCAAGGAGCTGTTTTTAAAATGTCACCTGGGGTAGATCCAGTTACTCAAAAAGTAGAGTTAGGTGTAACTTTAACTGATAACATAGTCAACGATTTGGTCATAGGAGAGTATGTGACAGTTCAAATAGAGACCAACTCTAATGGGGAAAATAATGAGATTAGAGGTGGCTTAGAAGCTGTTGTTTATTTACCTATTAAAGCGGTTAAGTTGAACCCTGTTGGAGCAAGTGTTTTTGTAGTCAATAAAAATAATAGAATATCATCCGTACCCGTGGTAAAAGGAGCAGTTGAAGGAGATCAAATAGAAATTGTAAGTGGTTTAGATGGTGTTGATAAAATAGTAGCTTCAGTTAGAGGTTTAACAGAAGGTGATTTGGTAAAAATAGAGACTAATAAAAATGGGAATTCATCAAAATAATTTTTGGGATTTTTTCTTGAAGCACTATCGTGTGACTTATATTTTAATAATTTTGGTGGTTATTTTTGGGGTGTTTTCCATTTGGCAAATACCTAAAGAATCCAGCCCAGAAGTAGATGTTCCCATAGCAACAGTGACAACATTTTTACCTGGTGCTAGCAGTTTGGAAGTAGAAAACTTGGTTACTAGCCCAATTGAAAAACAGATTGCCAAAATGGAAGATTTAGATACTTACACTTCTTCGTCTAGAGCAGGTATGTCTCAAGTCATAGTTCAATTTGATATTAATTCAGACGGTGATGAGCAAGTAAGTAAATTAAGAGATAGGTTGGCTAATATTCAAGTCGATTTACCTAGTGATGTTGAATTGCCAGTGATAGAAAAAATTCGTTTTACAGATCAGCCAATAGTGGTTATGACCTTAAGTGGTCAATATTCGGCTGAAGAACTTATTTTTTATGCTAATACCATAGAGTCGGAACTTGAAAAAATTCCTTTTGTTTCTAGAGTAGAAACTATTGGAGCTCCTCAAAAAGAATTAAGAGTCGAAATTGAAAAAAACAGATTAGATCAATATGGTTTATCTGTGAATGAAATAGTTAGGTCTATTCAAATAGCCAACAATAATGTTCCTATTGGTTCAATTGAAACGGCCGGGGAAGTTTTTTCTTTAAGATTAGCCGGAGGGCTCAAGACTTTGACTGATTTAAAACAAGTACCCATTAAAACAAGTAACGGAGTACCGATAGTGGTTAACGATCTAGGTCAAGTGGTAGAAGTTTATAATACTGGCGGGAGTTTGTCTCGTTTGTCTATTTTGGGTAAAGATCCTGAGCCAGCTATTACTTTATCTGTCTATAAAACCGCTGGCGGAGATATTATAGATATAGTTAATTTGGTCCAACTTAAAATAGATAAATTAAAAGAGGTTGAACTACCAACTGATATTGATATTGTTTTTATAGAAAATTGGGCCACTTTAATAAAGGCAGATTTATTTAGTTTAATCTTTAGTGGTCTTGGTACAGTGGCTATTATTCTAATTTTATTGATTGTTTTTTTAGGGTTGCGTGAAGCATTGCTAGCTAGTTTAGTAGTCCCACTAACTTTTTCTATTACTTTTATTTTCTTGGGTTATTTAGATTATACTATCAATTTTTTGACTTTATTTTCTTTAATTTTAGCCCTAGGTATTTTGGTCGATTCCTCTATTGTAGTGGTGGAAAGTTTATATCAAAAACTAGGGGCTGGTCAAAGTTCTATTCAGGCCGCTCACAACACTACAGCTGAATTTTCTTTACCTTTAATGTCTGGTACTTTAACTACCATTTTAATTTTCTTACCTATGCTGATGACCTCAGGTATTATTGGTAAATTTATAGTTAGTATTCCAGTTACTATCACTATAGTTTTATTGTCGTCTTTATTTGTTGCTTTGGGTGTGTTGACCACTATTGGGGCTAGGTTTTTACGGTTTAAAGTTGAGCCGGCTTACCCTAGTAAAAAATATTTATCTAAAAAGATTGATGGTTATATTAAGTTTATAGTTTTTAAATATGATGAATTATTAGGTATTGTTTTATTGGATAAAACTAAGCAAAAGAAAATGTTTAAATGGTTAGGAGGCGCTTTTATCATTGCTATTATATTACCCATAACAGGTTTAGTGGGTGTTAATATGTTTCCAGCTAGTAATTATGATACTTTTTATATAGATTTAACCAAACCTATTGGAACCACTTTAGATGATACTAATAAATCTGTTGTTACGTTGGAAAATATTTTACTTCAAGACAATCGTCTAGACACTTTTTTGGTTCGAGTTGGTGGAAACAATAATTCTCATCAAGCTAATTTTACTGTAAAAGTTAATCCCAGTTCGCCTGATAAAAGTTTGGCTTTGATTGATGAATATAATAATAAGTTATCAAATATATTGCCAGCTGAAGTGGTGGTTAGAGGATTAGAAGATGGTCCACCGCAAGGTTCTCCTGTTACTATCAACATTAATGGAGAGTCAATTGAAAGCGTAGAAGCAGTTGCTCAAAATTATATTCAAATACTGAGGACTATTCCTGGAACTCAAAATGTTCGGTTGTCTAGTCCTGAATCTAATGGTGACTTTGTTTTAGAGGTTGATAAAATAAGGGCTAGTATTTATGGGGTTAGCGCCATTGATGTAGCTTCTTTACTTAGAACTGTCACTACTGGAACTACTGCTACGGTTATAAAAGATGGACAAACAGATATTGATGTCGTCGTCTCCTATTTAAATGTACATAATGGCAGTAATTTGGGAGTAGCACCAAGAATAAGTTTAGCCACTATAGAAGGGTTAACAATTAATACATTATTTGGTCCTGTCCCTTTGTCTACTTTTACCACTATTAGATTAACTAATAGTCGCTCAGTGATAGAGCATGAAGATGGCCAGAGGCAGATAAAAGTATTAGCTGATGTTGAAAAAGGGGTGACCCCAAGAGAGATTGTGGCTAATTTTAATAAAGCCCGAGAAAACTTAGATTTACCACCCTCGATATCGGTTAATTTTGGTGGGGAACAGGAAGATATAGCCGAATCTTTTACAGATATGGGTAAAGCTATGATTTTAGGAATGTTTTTAATTTATGCTCTTTTAGTCTGGCAATTTCAGTCATTTAAACAGCCGTTTTATATTATGACTTCGATTCCGTTATCTTTAATTGGAGTGATGGTAGGGTTGTTTGTTGTTAGATTACCTTTATCTTTTCCTGGTTTTATTGGGGTGGTGGCTTTAGCGGGAATTGTAGTTAATAATGCAATTATTTTAATAGATAGAATAAATAAAGACCGACAAAAAGGTTTATCTAAAACAGAAGCAGTTAAAGAGGCCACCAAGACTCGCTTTAGGCCAATTATGTTAACTACTGTCACTACTGTCTTAGGAATCTTACCATTAGCTTTATCTAGTGAAACTTGGGGGCCGTTAGCTTACTCTATTGTCTTTGGCTTGTCTTTTTCTACTATTTTAACTTTATTTTTAATTCCTGTTTTGTATAATCGGTTTGAAAAATAGTTTTTTAATTTAGAACTAGTCTCAAATAAAGAGTGGCATGTTAAAATAAATATTATGCAATCGTATTTAAAACTATTAATTAAAGACCCGTTGGTAGCGAGCTTAGTTTCAACTTCATCAATATCGTCCAAAAAAATTATTCAACAGTTAAATTTAAAGCCAGGGCACATTGTCGTTGAATATGGCCCGGGTAGTGGGGAAATAGCAGAACTTGTTAGACAAAAAATTACTCCTTGCGGTCAGCTTTTTTTAATTGAAAGAAATCAGAAATTGGCTCAAAAATTAAGTTGTAAATTTAAAACGGAAAATAATGTTTATGTGTTTAATGATTCCGCCGAAAATATTGCTAGTATTTTACAAACAGCCAACATTGCGTCAGTGGACAGAATTTTATCAAGTATTCCTTTTAGTTTTTTAACATCAAGCGTTGTCCGGCAAATAGTTGATGTTTCTTACAAAATATTAGCACCTGGAGGTTTATTTGTTATTTTTCAAATCACCCCGTTAGCTTTAGGGGCGGTTAGACCAGTATTTAAAAAGGGTAAGTTTAGTTTGTTGCCATTTAATTTGCCACCTTTGTGGTTGTGGGTAGCTAAAAAGTAATTTTTACAAAAAACAAAAAAACACCTATTAAAATAGGTGTTTTTTTGTTTCTCTTATAGAGTTTTACATGTTGCCGTTACTGCAAGAACAACCTTTTTTGCCCACTATTAACAAATAGAGGCCAGATAAACCAACCAAGACATAAACTAAAGCTTCGATTGTCATCCAAGTTCCAAATAGTAGATAAACTAAGTTTAAGTCACGACCCATTAACATACCTATGCCGTATAAACCCCAGTTTAAAGCTCCGATTATAACCAACAACCAAGCTAGCTTATTGAGACTATTTTTTTTCATCATAAATTTGACGTGTTTAATAAAATAATAAATACGACCTTTGTGAAAAATATTTATTAATAGTATACTAGAGGTATTATGAAGTGTATATTTGGTTTTCCCCAAATATAAATAATTTAAAAATAGATAATAAAAATATGAAAGTAATTATATCTTTAGTGGCAGTAGCGATTGTAGGGGCTTTGCTTTATTTCGGGTTAAATAATTCTGAGTCTCAAGATAAAGACAGTGAGCTGGCTACAACCACTCCTGCCACCTCGGTTGATTTAGTAGATGGACAATATGAAGTAGACACTAATAAAAGTAATATTGCTTGGGTGGGGGCTAAAGAACTCATTGCTAACTATGAGGATATTGGTACTCTCGGTGTTCAAGCTGGTAATTTCGTGGTTGCATCTGGGCAAATCACTACCGGAGAAGTTGTTTTTGATATGGATAGTTTGATGGGCACTAAAACTTCTAATACTCAAATTGCTTTAGATAAACTAGCGACTCACTTAAAATCAGCAGATTTCTTTGATGTTGAAACTTATCCTACGTCAACAATGAGCATTAGTAATGTTGTAGATAATGGCGACGGCACTTATTCTGTTAATGGAAATTTAACGGTTAAAGATGTCACAGAAAGTATAACTTTCCCAGTTGATATTAGTGCTTCAGAGACTGGTGAAGTGGTTATAAACGGCGATTTTATTATGGATAGAACAAAGTGGGGCTTACAATACGGCTCTGGTAGTTTTTTCGACAATTTAGGTGACAATGTTATATCTGATAATGTATCAATCTCTGTTAACATAGTAGCTAACTTAAAAAATTAGACATTTATGACTGAAATTATATCTTCTCCAATTTTTATTTTTATCACTGGCCTGACAGAAGTTATTTTGCTTCTTTTGCTGGTGGTTGGTCTTATTTATGTGATAAAAATTTTAAAAAATCTAAATAAAATATCTGATGTTGTTTACAGCGAATCTGTTAAAATAGCTGATGATATTGATGATGCTAGAGATGATATAAAAGAAGGTGTAGCGACGACTAAAAAGCAATTAAGAATGCTTTTAGGAGCCTTGACCTTTAAAAAGGTTGTTAATATGCTTATGGAAAATGCTAGTGGTAAAAAAAAGAAATAAATTATCAATAAATTAATAATTATCGTTAAACTTATGGCTAAAAAAACAAATAAAAAATCAGCTTTTGGAGCAGGAATTGCTTTAGGGGTGGGGGCGGTAGCAGCTATTGCCGGGGGTTATTTATTATATGGTCCTGAAGGCGAAAAAAATCGTAAACAAATTAAATCTTGGATGATAAAAGCTCGGGGTGATATGTTGTCTGAAATAGAAAAAATGAAAGAGGTCACTAAGACTAACTATGATTTAGCAGCGGAAAAGGTGGTGGCCAAATATGCTAAATTAAAAAATGTGGGAGAAAAAGATGCTTTAATGTTAAAAAAAGATTTACAAAAATATTGGAAGCACATTCAAGCTGATATAAAAAAGATAGCTGACAAGAAGTAATTAAATTTACAATCAAAAAGTTTTTAAAAAAACACCCTTCGGGGTGTTTTTTTAAAACTGTTTATAAGTTTGCAAGTAAAAAAAATAACTAGTGGTATAATTTTATTATGACAAAAAAACAAGAACGCATTCAAAGTTATTTTTTCGGGTTTCTTTTGTTTGGGTCCATGGCTTTAGTAGTATTTATTTTTACTCCATTTTTTAATAGTATTGCTTTTGCTTTAGTGGTGGCAGTTATTTTCAAACCTTTTTATATTAATATTTTAAGCCACATTAAAAAGTGGCCTGCAGTGGCTAGTTTAACGACTATTTTTATTATAGCTGTAGTAGTAATACTACCTTTATTTTTTGTTTCTACTCAAATTATAAAAGAGGGTCAAAATGTAGCAGGGTATATAGTAGCTTCTGATACTGAGAATTTAATTGATCAAGCTGTTTTGACAATAGAAGAAACAGTTCAAAACATATTACCAAATTTTACTCTTGGCAACATAGACGACCTCAAACAGAAAACTTCTTCAACGGTACTATCTGTAGTGTTAGACAATTGGACTTTATTGAAAAGTGGCACCATTACAGCTCTTCATACTATTTTTGGGTTTGTTTTGTCTATCATATTACTTTTCTTCTTATTTAAAGATGGAGGTAGATTAAAAAAATATATTGTAGAAATTAGTCCTTTGAAGGATGTGGACGATGAAAAAATTATTAAAAAATTAGAAAATACTATAAATTCAGTTATTAGAGGTGCCTTAGTGGTGGCTTTATTACAAGGTTTTTTTACTGGTTTAGGATTATTTATTTTTGGAGTACCTAATGCTACTTTATGGGGGGTTATAGCTGCTATTGGTTCTTTGGTTCCAGGATTGGGAACAGCTATTGTTATATTGCCTGCGGTTGTTTATTTATTCTTTAGTTCAAGTGGATTAATGGCTTTAGGGCTAGCTGTTTGGGGTATTGTAGTGGTGGGCTTAGTTGATAATATTATGATTCCTTATTTTTACTCCCGAGGAGTTAAAATACACCCTATTTTAATTTTAGTTTCTGTTTTAGGTGGTATTTTGACCTTCGGTCCTTTAGGTTTTTTGTATGGGCCACTTATTTTAAGTTTATTTTTTACTTTACTTGAAATGTACCAACCGGTGGTGTTGGACAAATAAAACTAAAAGCGTATGCTAGTTTTAATTAGTACTAATTAGTTGGCAATTTTATGTATGTAGGTAGATTAATCATTTTAATCATGATTTTTTTAATCCTGGTTTCTGGTGGGGGTTATTTCTGGTGGTATAAAACAGCCAACCCAGCTTTAGATGAAATAGAGACAGAAGTTAAGGGAGAGATTTTAAATATTAATTTTGATTCAAATTCAAAAAGGCTAGAGGTGACAGCTCGAGAGGTAAATGAAATAGTTATTTTTGGTAATAAAATATTAATAGAGCAAGAGTCTGAATTTAAATTAGGAAATATGACAAAAGTAAGTGGTAACAATGACAAGGAAGACTTGTGGGTTTTAAATATACCAACAGAACCAATTATGATATCTAAACTGTGGGCCATTGCCTACAATAAAGACGGCTTACTTTTAGACCAAAAAGTGTTTCCGAGTGAAGGGGCAGAATTGTTATCAAATTTATTCTGGCCACAAGGGGATGCCAAGGATTATGATTTAAAAGTAGGACAGTCATTTGCTATACCTGATTATGATACGACTATAAAATTAATAGATATACCCCAAGATAGTCGTTGTCCACTTACGGTTGAATGTATTCAAGCTGGAGCGACAACAGTTGATTTAGAAGTAACAACAGGAGGTAAGACTCAAATTTTTAGTTTAAAAAGCGATGAAGGTCAAAGAAATCTAGGAGAAAAATATTCATTAAGTATTAAAACTGTCACTCCAGAAAAAATGGAAGGCCAAACCCTATCCATTGCTGATTATATGATAACTTTTACTGTTTCTAAAGGACTTTAGGTTTGTTGTAAGGTTGGTTTTTAGGGAGCGCTGGGAGTATTTTGCTGTTTTTTTGTTTTGTGGTGGTTAAAAAAGATAAAGGTGGTAAGGGTAAGACGGGAGGCTGATTTATTTGCTATAATGAGGGTTATGATAGCTAAAGATGCTTTAACTCTACTTAAAATGGGTAATAACTGTTTTATTACTGGACCGGCTGGTTCAGGAAAAACTTACCTATTAAATGAATATATAAAATGGTTGAAGGCCAAAAATATCAAAGTGGCTATTACCGCTTCGACAGGTATCGCAGCAACTCACTTACAAGGGTTAACTATTCATTCTTGGTCTGGTTTAGGAGTTAAAGATAGTCTGTCTGCTTATGATCTTGAATCCTTGCTTGAAAAAAAATATTTATGGCAACACTTTGATCAAACTTCAGTTTTAATTATAGACGAAATTTCAATGTTGTCGGCTGAACAATTGGACGCCGTAGATATGATTTGTCGGGCTTTTAAAAAAAATGATGTTCCTTTTGGGGGGATGCAAATTGTTTTGTCGGGTGATTTTTTCCAATTGCCACCGATATTTAAATATGAAAATAAGGCTTTTGCTTATGGGGCTAGGGCCTGGAGATTGGCTGACATTAAAATTTGTGCCCTTGAAGATCAATATAGACAAACAGATGACTCTTTATATGAACTATTGCAAGCTATTCGTAATCAAAACATTTTAGCTAGCCATAAAGATAAATTAAATGACCGTCTACAGGCCTCTATAGATGAAGTAACCCCAGTGAGATTGTTCACTCATAATGTTGATGTGGATGAGGCTAATAATAAAGAATTAAGTCGTTTAACTGGTAGCTTGTATGAATATGAGTCTATTTATAAGGGTAATAAACGTTTAGCCGAAACTATAGAAAGAGGCTCACTGGTGATGCCTGTTTTAAGGCTGAAGCTTAAAGCTAGGGTAATGTTTATTAAAAATAATTTTGATCAGGGTATAGCCAATGGTACTTTAGGCCAGGTGGTGGGTTTTACGTCTAGGCGGTTACCAATAGTAGCACTTGCAAATGGACAAGAGATAGAGGTTGATAGAGCTACTTGGGCAATAGAGGATGAAGGCAAAGTTAAGGCTGAATTGTCTCAAATCCCACTACGACTGGCTTGGGCAACTACTGTTCATAAAAGTCAGGGGATGACTTTAGAGGCGGCAGAAATAGATTTGTCCAAGGCTTTTGTTCCTGGAATGGGTTATGTAGCTTTATCTCGAGTTAAAAGTTTTTCTGGCTTACGGTTGTTAGGTTTTAATGAAGCCTCTCTTTTAGTAAATGATGAGGCTGTTACTTTTGATAAGTTGGCTCAAAAGGTCGGTCTTAATTTAACCAAAGCCCTTGGTTTAACTTCCAAAGAAAGACAAAAAACTATCATTGATAGATTTGTAACAACTTGTGCTGTTAATTTGCCCCCAAAAAAGAAATTGGCTCATGAAGAGACACTTCTTTTAGTTGAAAAAGGATTAACTTTAGCTGATATGGCTCAGAAAAGAAATGTTAAACCGGGAACTATTTTAACTCATTTAGAAAAGTTAAAAGAGGAAGATAGTTTGCCAAATATTAACCATTTGAAACCGGCTTTAAATAGATTAAAAATCGTTGATCAAGCGTTTAAAAAAGTGGGCACAGCAAAGCTGTCGCCAGTCAAAAAAATTCTACCAACTAGTTTTTCCTTTGATGAAATTAGATTAGCTCGGTTATTTTTTGATTAAAATTTGTTATAATATATTTTCTTTATGAACTTGTTTTTTAAAACAAAATTAAGGGCGATTAAAAAATACCAGGCTTTTATTTTGGGGGTTGTTTTTTTAGTTTCTTTGCTTATTTTGGGAGGCGTTATATTTAGTCTTATTGCTTTAAATCAGAATATTGAAATTACTCAAACAGACAATCTTAAATTAAATCTTAAATTACAAGAAGTTGAAGATGTTGTTAAATCTTTAGTAGTGGGAAATAATAATTTGGCTGTAGCTTTAGAACAAGAACAAGTTAAAAGATTGGAAGCAGAAGAAGAATATGAAAAATCAGTCGAACAATTATCTTCTTTGGAAGTCTCTGTGGCCGATTATAGACAAACTTTAGACTCTCAAGATATTGTTAAATTAATTAATAGTTGGAGTCCTCGAGTGGCTAGAATTCATTGTGAATTGAAAAATGGTGACGGGGAAACAACTTCTAAGGCTTCAGGGGTCGCAACTATTGTAGCTGGGCAGACTAGATTTATTACCAATAAACATGTACTGAACAAAGATGGCTCACAAGCTATAAAATGTGAACTAACTTTTGCCACTAGTGGTGTTAAATTGGAAACTACTTCTTTTGATTTGAATACTGAGGCAGATTTGGCTTTTATAAATATGAATCGATATGTTAATTTGCCCGGCGTGGCAGGCCCCGTTAAAACTTGCTCCAAGCCACCTGTGATTGGGGATGGGGTGGTTATTTTAGGCTACCCAAGTGTGGGATCTAAAATAAGTATTACCGCCACCGAAGGGATAATATCTGGTTTAGATGACGACTATTATATTACTTCCGCTAAAATAGAGCAGGGTAATTCAGGAGGAGCAGCTATCTCAGTTAAAGATAATTGCTTGTTGGGCTTACCTACTTTAGTGGTAGCAGGAAGAATTGAATCTTTGGCCAGAATATTGCCGATAAAATAATTATATATGATGAATAAAAACAAAAAACCAGATAAATATTCGGCGGTGTGGGTGTCTCATTCCTCGATGGGTGATTTTTTAAAATGCCCTCGGGCTTATTTTTTGCATAATGTTTATAAGGACCCAGCTACAGGTCATAAAATAAATATAACTAGTCCAGCTATGTCACTAGGGGTAGCGGTTCATGAAGTGTTGGAAGGTTTAATTAAGTGGCCGGCTGAAAGTAGAAGCCAGCAGCCCCTGTTGGATATATTTAATAAGGAGTGGGTTAAAGTTTCGGGTAGACAGGGTGGTTTTACAACTAAAGAAATGGAGACAGAATATAAGTTAAGAGGAGAAAAAATGATTACTCGGGTGCAAAAAAATATGGGCCCTTTAGTTAATAAAGCTTTAAAATTAAAAGAACATGAAAATAATATGCCCCCTAATTTTTATTTATCTGAAGAGGATAATATTATTTTATGTGGCAAAATTGATTGGTTGGAATATTTACCGGCTACAGATTCTGTTCATGTGGTAGATTTTAAAACAGGTCGTCATGAAGAAAGTGAAGACTCTTTACAACTGCCAATTTACCTTTTACTTTTGAATCACTTACAAAAACGAGCCGTGACTAAAGCTAGTTATTGGTATTTAGAAACTGATGATTTGTTGACTCCTAAAACTTTGCCAAACATAGAAGAAGCCAAGAATCGAGTTTTAACTGTGGCTAAAGAAGTAAAGCTGGCCAGACAAACAGGTAGTTTTGATTGTCCTGAAGGAGAAGGAGGTTGTTTTGCATGCAGGCCATTTGAAAAAATATTAAGAGGCGAAGCTGAATTTGTAGGGGTTGGTGGTTATGGACAGGATATTTATTTAGTTTAAGGTTTAGAGTCAGAAATTAAAGCTTAGAGTACTGTGATATAATGAAGTCTAATTATAAATATAGTTTTTTAAAAAAATATGAATGAATTTACAGCTAAAAAGTTAGGTGAAGTGATGGCTTTTATTAATGTCGGAGCGGAACAATTTTTGCAGGCAAAAACAGCCTTAAGCAGTGTGTTGGGGCAGGATTTTACTAATAAGGCTAATGAAATTTATGCTGAACATAAAAAAAATTTAAACCACATTGTTCAAGAATCAGATTTAAAAGAGGTTATTTTAACTAAAGCTGATAAGACAGGGGTTAAATTAACAGCCATGGCTAATTTGTATATGCAAAAACCAGAAGACTGGCAAGATTCATCTGAGGTTATAGAATGGTTAGGTTTTTTTGAAGGTGGAGCTATTGTTCATTTTAAATTAGCGGAGGCTGCTGCCGAAGAGTTAAACTTAAAAGAAGTCGTAGACTTTGCCCGAGCTGGAGCCCAGTGGCATAAAGATTTTTTGGGCAAATTAGAGCAAGGTATTTCTATGGTGGCTAAAAAACGTTCTCAAACTTAATCATGATTTTAAAGTCAAAATTAAAAATAAATTATATTATTATCCCTCTTGTTGGCATATTGGTAGCTGTTTTAGGTTCTTGGTTTACTAGTGTGGGTATTAATATTGGTTGGTATGATACTTTAATTAAGCCAGAGTTTAATCCGCCTAGTTGGTTGTTTGGGCCTGTTTGGACCACTATTTATATTTTGACTACCATATCAGCTTTAATTTGGTGGAATAAGATTAAACGCGACTTTTGGTGGAAGTTAATAGGCTTTGTCTTTATTTATAACGCTGTGGTTAATGTTTCTTGGAGTTTAGCTTTCTTTTATTTAACAAAAATCGGACTGGCGGTGTGGCTAGCGACAGAAATATTGGCTTCAGTCCTTATTTTAATGATTTTACTCTGGTCTAGGTCTAAAATAGCTTCGGTTTTATTGTTGCCGTATTTATTGTGGGTTTCGTTTGCAACTTATTTAAATTACATTTTATGGACGCTCAACTAATATTAAACTTTGTTGGTTTGTTTGTTTTTATAGCTGGGTTTGTGATTGGCTTAGGAGCGGTAACAGTAATAGATTTATTAGGTTTTTTAGGTCAAAAATCTACTTATTGGACTTTAGCTACAACGAGAACCCACAAAGTAACTAAGCCTTTAATTTGGCTGGGTATTCTACTGGTTATAATTGGCAGCTTTTTGTTTTATCGACAAGAGAATTTTTGGATCTGGCCCATTTATCATTTTATTTTGATTTTAGTTTTAATATTGAACGGACTATTTTTAAGTTTTAAAATCAGCCCTTTTTTGTTGGAGCGAGAAAAAAGTGGCCAAGGATCAGATATTTTACCTCAATCATTGCAAAATAAGATTAAAGTTAGTTTTATTTTTTCTTTCTTAGGTTGGTGGACTAATTTAGGATTGCTGATATGGTATGTGGTGATTTAAAATATGAAGCCAATAAATTTTAAAATAGATCAAGCTAAAAATAGTATGCGAGCGGGGGCTATTTCCACTTTACATGGTGAAATAAAAACCCCGGCTTTTGTGACTGTGGGTACTAAAGCCACAGTTAAGGCTTTAACTCCAGAGCAAGTAAAATCTTTAGGCGCTCAAACTATATTGGCTAATACTTATCATTTATATTTGCAACCGGGAGACAAAATAATTAAACAAGCTGGTGGTTTACATAAGTTTATGAATTATGACGGCCCTATGTTTACAGATTCTGGTGGGTTTCAAGTTTTTTCTTTAGGAGCTGCTTTTGGTGAAGGTGGAGTGACCAAGTTTGCTAAAGATGGTGGCAGTGCAGATACAAACAGTAAAATGCCTCAAACTGAAAAATTGGCTCAAATTGATGACAATGGGGTGACTTTTAAGTCTCACATTGACGGTAGTTGTCATCGTTTAGATCCAGAAAAATCTATTGATATTCAACATAATTTAGGGGCAGATATTATTTTTGCTTTTGATGAATGTACTTCTCCGGCTGTGTCTTATGATTATCAAAAAAAGGCTTTAATTAGAACCCACAGGTGGGCGGAGCGAAGTATAGAGGCCCATATTAAAAATAAAACTGCCAAGTGTAAGCAGGGTTTATTTGGTATAGTCCAAGGAGGTCAATATGAAGATTTAAGACAAGAGTCGGCTCATTTTTTGGCTGGGTTAGATGATTTGGCTGGTTTTGGTATTGGAGGCTCTTTTTCTAAAAGTGATTTAGGTCAAGTTTTAAGGACAACTACTAGCGTCCTACCAGAAAGTAAACCGCGCCACTTATTAGGTATTGGAGAACCTGAAGATATTTTTCTAGGTGTTGAAGCGGGTATGGATACTTTTGACTGTGTGACTCCGACTCGTATTGCTCGCAATGGTACTTTATATACCAAAAAGGGGAAAATTAATATTTTAAATCAAAAATATAAAGAAGATTTTTCACCTTTAGAAAAAGATTGTTCTTGTTATACTTGTACTAATTATACGGCTGGTTATCTAGCCCATCTTTTCCGGGCTCATGAGATGTTGGGGGCGACACTGGCTTCTATTCATAACTTACATTTTATTATTAAATTGACAGATGATATTAGACAGTCCATTTTGGACGATAGTTTTGACAGTTTTAGACAAGATTTTTTAAATTTATATTTAAAAACTAAATTCTAGATAAACAAGCTAGTTATTTTTTGACTAGATGTTAGAAACATGTTATTTTCGTTATAGTTTAACTAAGAGAAGTTTAAATTTGGTCTTTAGCGTAGAAGGAGAACATGGTGTCTGATAATGAAACTAGGTACAAAAAGTTAGAAAGAATAGTTATTTACTTATCGGTCGCAGTTGTCAGTTTGATAGTATTTATCATGCTGGCTGCAGTAGCCATGATTTAGGGGAAGAGCCTCGGGTGAAAGCAGGAATTGTATGTCCGGCACCCGGGGTTTTTTAAAAGGGGGTATTCAATCCTAGGATAAACCCTTAGACTTGCTTAGAATTCGCTTCTTGCTTACCTGGCAGACAAGTGACCTTTTTGTTGTCATTGGCACGGAGGACAAGATAAGAGTACTATTTTTTTTTACTCTACGTCGGCCATAAATTTAATTATTTTATGTTACATTATAATCGTGGCTATTTTTAATTTAAAAAGTGACTATAAGCCTGCTGGTGACCAACCTCAAGCCATAGATAAGTTGGTTGTGGGTTTAAAATCTGGTTTTAATCACCAGACTCTTTTGGGTGTGACTGGATCGGGCAAGACTTTTACCGCTGCTAATATAATTGCCCAAATTAATAAGCCGACTTTAGTTATTGCGCATAATAAAACACTAGCAGCTCAACTAGCTCAAGAGTATAAAACTTTTTTCCCCGATAATGCTGTTCATTATTTTGTTTCTTATTATGATTATTATCAACCTGAGGCTTATATGCCTATAACCGATACCTATATTGAAAAAGATGCTTCTATTAATGAGGAGATAGAGCGTCTTCGCCATGCTTCTACTCAAGCTTTGTTGACTAGACAGGATGTTATTATTGTTGCTTCAGTTTCTTGTATTTATGGTTTAGGTAGTCCAGCTGAATATAAAAAAGAACATTTGTTAATTGAGCAAGGAGAAAAAATTTCTAGAAATGATTTTATAAAAAAATTAGTGAGTATTTTTTATGAACGAACCAATGCCGATTTAACCCCTGGTACTTTTAGAGCTATAGGTAATTCTATTGAAATTATGCCTCCGTCTGAAAAAGAGATTTATAATATTAGAATTTTAGGTAATCAAATAGATCAAATTTTACATTTGGATTCTATAACAAGAGGGGTGGTAAGTGAACCTAAAAACTTTTTTTTGTTTCCAGCTAAACATTTCGTGACTACACCAGAAATGAGACAACAGGCCTTAAGTTCTATTTCAGCCGAATTAAAAGATCAATTAAAATATTTTACAGACCGAGGTCAATCTTTAGAGGCTGAGAGAATAAAAAGACGAACTAAGTATGACATGGCTATGATGGCTGAAATTGGCTATTGTAATGGTATAGAAAATTATTCCCGCCATTTGTCCGGGCGGAATAAGGGTGAGGCCCCAGATACATTATTGTCTTATTTTCCTAAAAAAAAGGATGGCTCACCAGACTTTTTAACTATTATAGATGAATCCCATGTTACAGTGTCTCAAATTGGGGCTATGTATGCTGGTGATCAGAGTCGAAAAAAAACTTTAATTGAATATGGTTTTAGGTTGCCTAGCGCTTTAGACAATAGACCTTTAAAATTTGATGAATTTACAGAAAGAGTAGGGCCAGTCATTTATACCAGTGCGACACCAGGTAAATATGAAATTGAAAAAAGTAAGCAAGTGGCTGAACAAATTATTAGACCAACTGGGCTCCTTGATCCTGTTTTAGAAATCAGGCCAATTATTGGCTCCGATACTTATCCTGGTCAAGTAATTGATTTTATCGCTGAAGCTGAAAAAGAAATTAAAAAGGGTTATCGGGTGATTGCGACTACTTTAACTAAAAAAATGGCTGAAGATTTAAGTGAATTTTTAAAAGCCAAAAAAATAAAAGCTGAATATTTACATAGTGAAATAAAAACTTTAGATAGAATTCAAATTTTATCTAGTTTCCGTAAAGGGGATTTTGATGTTTTGGTCGGAGTTAACCTATTGCGAGAGGGGTTAGATTTACCCGAAGTATCTTTTATTGGTATTTTAGACGCAGACAAAGAAGGTTTCTTGCGGTCTGAGACATCTTTAGTTCAGACTATTGGCCGAGCAGCTAGAAACATAGATGGTCGAGTTATTTTATATGCCGATAGTATTACTGGTTCCATGAAAAAGGCCATTGATGAAACTAAAAGGCGCCGAACTTTGCAAATGGCTCATAATAAGAAACACGGCTTAACTCCTATTAGTATTAAGAAAAACATTGAAGATATTACTGAGGGTATAAAAAGTGACAGGCAAAAAGCTGTTCAACGTTTGGTTGAGTTAGACAAAATAGCTATCGGTAGTGATAAAAGAGCTTTGAAAAAAATAATTACCACTAAAGAAAAAGAAATGTCGGATGCAATTAAAGTTTTAGATTTTGAGACGGCAGCTATGCTTAGAGATGAGATTAAGGCGTTATTAAATTTAGATTAATTTTATTATCGAATCTAAAGAGGTGGGGATAAATAATGTTGACGGTAAACTAGCGTTCACCTATACTATTAATATAATTATTTTATATTATATTGACCATATTATTATGAACTACCACCAATACAAAAAATCTTTGGTTACAGAGATAAACACTTTAAATAAAATTATAGATGACAAAATAGTCAGAGGTTTACCTTATTCGAAAGAAGCTTTGCGTCATAAGTCTTTATCAAAAGAATTAAAAAGATTGTCTGGTAAAAGCTATTTGTCCAATTTGGTGTCGACTTTAACTTTATTTTAAATTATGGATCATTATAAAAAAATATTATTAGTTTTTTATGATAAACACAGACGCTTGCCCACTTATGCTGAAATGATGACTTTGTTTGGCTTCAAGTCTAAAAATGCTGTCTATAAAGTAGTTAGTAAAATGGTGGAGCAAAAAATAGTGGCTAAAGATCACTTGGGTCGATTAGTGCCAGAAGCTAGTTTTCTAGAAGTGCCACTTTTAGGTTCTGTTACCGCTGGGCTACCGATGTCAGTAGAAGCGGAGCACACTTTTGATACTTTAAATTTAAATGACTTTTTAATAGAAAAAAAAGATAAAACTTTTATTTTGGAAGTAGACGGAGACTCAATGATTGAAGCTCATATTGACGATGGCGACATGGTTATAGCTGAAAAAGCCGATACAGCTCGAGACGGAGATATTGTTGTGGCCAATATAGACGGTGAGTTTACAATGAAATATTTTCGGAAAAAGGGGACTTTAGTGTGGTTGGAACCAGCTAATAAAAAATATCAACCCCTATATCCAGAGTTTGACTTGAAAATAGTGGCTTTAGTTAAGGGAGTCATTAGAAAATATTAAATATTTGACACGACTACAAATATCTAGTTTTATGTGCTATTATACTTGTTCTAATTTAAGCCAATTTTAATTTGAGGTTTTTGATTTGTTTTATTATTTAAATAAGAAGTTGTGAAAGACGAGAAAAAAATAACAATTAAAGGAGCTAAGACACATAATTTAAAAAATATAGACTTAGAAATACCCCGCGACGAGATGGTAGTTATTGCTGGACTGTCTGGTTCAGGTAAATCAAGTCTTGCTTTTGATACTATTTTTGCCGAGGGACAAAGACGCTATGTTGAATCTTTATCTTCTTATGCAAGGCAATTTTTACGTCAAATGCAAAAACCAGAAGTGGATGAAATTACTGGTTTGTCTCCGGCTATTTCTATTGACCAGAAATCTAGGTCGCAAAACCCACGATCAACTGTGGCCACTATTACAGAGATTTATGATTACTTACGAGTCTTGTATGCTCGTATCGGTAAACCTTTTTGTCCTTTGTGTGGGCAAGAAATAAATAAATTGTCTAACGATGAAATAGTTAATTTTGTCTTAGATCAAATTAAAGACAATATTAAAAAACCGACTGCTGAAACTGTAAAAATTTACTCTCCAGTTATAAGGGGGCGCAAAGGAGAATATTATCAACTGTTGTATGATTTATTAGACAAAGGTTATTCGGAAGTGTTGATAGATGAAAAAAGATATAATTTAAGAGACAGAATAGAGTTAGCTCGAAATAAAAAACACGATATAGATGTATTAATAGATGAAATAGAAATAGCCGATTTTAAGGCTCAAGATTTAACTAAGACATCTTTAAAAGCTAAAGTAGAAGAAGCTTCTTATGATAATGCTTACAGTCGGCTAGTAGAAGGAGTAGAAAGAGCTTTAGATGAATCTGAGGGTTTAGTTCGAGTGGTGATTGGTCGGGCAAGTCTTAAAAACAATGTGTTAGCCGAGTCTTTAATTGAAATATTGTTGTCGGCTAAATTTGCTTGCCCCCGAGATGGTTTTTCTTTTCCAGAAATAGAACCTAGACTTTTTTCTTTTAATTCACCTTATGGAGCGTGTCCAACTTGCCATGGTTTAGGGACTAAAAATTTATATAGTACTAAATCTTGTCCTGACTGTAGTGGTTATCGGTTGCGGAAGGAGGCTTTGCAGGTGTTTTTAGAGAGTTCTAAAGATAAAAAAAACATCGTCGGCTTTACTGGTTTGTCTATTAAAGAAGCTAGTGAATTTATAAAAAATTTAACTTTAAGTAAAAAAGATAAACAAATTGCCGAAATGATTTTAAGAGAAATAGAGTCTAGGCTTAAATTTTTGTTAGATGTTGGTTTAGATTATATTACTTTAGATAGGCGGGCCAATACTTTATCTGGGGGTGAGGCTCAAAGAATTCGCTTAGCTTCTCAATTGGGGTCGCGTTTGGTGGGTACTTTATATGTCTTGGATGAACCGACTATTGGTTTGCATAGTCGAGATAATGACAAATTAATTCAAACTCTACTTGATTTGCGCGATTTGGGTAACACTATTATTGTGGTCGAACACGATGAGGACACTATTTTTGCTTCTGACTTTTTGGTTGACATTGGCCCTGGGGCTGGTGTTCATGGTGGCAGTGTAGTGGTAGCAGATAAAACAGAAAAATTATTGACCAGTAAAACTAATAATTACAATTCCTTAACGGTAGATTATCTACGAGGTGAAAAGAGAGTGCCTTTACCAGAAACTAGAAGAAAAGCTAATAAGGGTAAGTTAAGAGTAAAGGGAGGTAAAATTTTTAATATTAAAAATTTAAATGTTGATGTTCCTTTAGGTAAATTGGTAGCTATTACCGGAGTGTCTGGTTCGGGTAAATCTAGTTTTGTCTATGAAATTTTATATAAAAATCTTCAAGCTAAGTTTAATCGAAAAGCTAGATCAAATGAAATTTTTAATTGTGACGAGTTTGCTGGTAGTGAATATTTAGGACGCTCTATTTTGATCGATCAGTCTCCTATTGGGCGGACTCCACGGTCTAATCCAGCCACTTATACTGGTGCCTTTACTTGGATTAGAGAAGTTTTTGCTAGTACAGAAACAGCTAGAGTCAGAGGGTGGAAACCCGGACGTTTTTCTTTTAATGTCAAAGGTGGACGTTGTGAAGCTTGTGGAGGAAACGGTACTATTGCCGTTGAAATGCATTTTTTGCCAACAGTTTATGTGACTTGTGATGTTTGTTTAGGAAGTCGATTCCAAAAAGAGACTTTAGAGGTAAAATATAAAAATAAAAATATTAGCGATGTTTTACATATGACGGTTGAGGAGGCATTTGAATTTTTTCGTGATATTCCAGCCATTAGCGATCGTTTGAAAACCTTAAATGAAGTTGGCTTGGGTTATTTAGAACTTGGTCAGTCGGCCACCACTTTGTCTGGCGGAGAAGCCCAAAGGGTT
The DNA here is from genome assembly GCA_041601795.1 of Minisyncoccia bacterium. GTDB lineage: Bacteria > Patescibacteriota > Minisyncoccia > Phycocordibacterales > XYD1-FULL-46-19 > JAUPUJ01. The sequence goes on along the minus strand of JBFIHK010000001.1, from coordinate 7,314 downwards.
AAAATATCTTCAGAATTGTATCGTCCGTTTGTACAAAAATCCATTTATATTTTAGATGAGCCAACAGTGGGTCTTCATTATGAAGATGTTAAAAATTTGGTAGCCATTTTACAACGTTTAGTTGATAAAGGTAATACGGTGGTTGTAATTGAACATAATTTAGATGTGATTAAAAATGCTGATTATGTTATAGATATGGGACCAGAAGGGGGTTCTGGAGGGGGGAAGCTAGTGGCCAAGGGTACTCCAGAAGAAATAGCCCAAACAGACACCCATACTGGTTTTTATTTAAATAAAATATTAAAACAAGCGAAAAATAAAAAACACAAGGACTAGTTTCTTGTCATGGAGTTATTTTATGAAAAAACAAGATTTAAAAAAATACAAACTACCTGATGAACCTGGAGTTTATTTTTTTCTAGCTCAAAACAAAATAACCTATATCGGGAAAGCTACTTCCCTAAAAGATAGAGTAAGTAGTTATTTTGGGTCTGACCTCATGGATACTCGAGGGCCTTTGGTGGCTAATATTGTGGAAGGGGCCGATGAATTAAAATGGCATCAAACAGATTCTGTGTTGGAGGCTTTAATTCTAGAGTCAAGTTTAATTAAAAAACATAAACCTAGCGGCAATACTAAAGCCAAAGACGATAAGAGTTATCTTTATGTGATCGTAACCAAAGAAGATTGGCCTAGAGTTTTGGCCGTTCGAGGTAAAGACTTGGTAGAAGTATGGGAACCAACAGACATTAAATATACTTTCGGCCCTTTTCCTAAGGCGTCAGAATTAAAAACAGCTTTAAAAATAATTAGAAAAATTTTTCCTTTTAGAGATAAATGTAAACCCGAAACTGGTCAGTCTTGTTTTTCGGCTCAAGTAGGTTTATGTCCAGGGGTGTGTAGCAAGCAAATAACCAAAAAAGAATATGCCAGAACCATTAATCATTTACGCTTATTTTTCCAAGGAAAAAAATCGGCTTTGATTAAAAAGGTAAATATAGACATGAAGCGAGCTATTTTAAAACAGAATTTTGAGCTAGCGGCTGTTTATCGGGATAGAATTTTTACTTTAAAACACGTCAATGATATTGCTTTGTTGCAAAATAAAAAAAGTAGCGCATCTTTACGGGTCGAGGCTTACGATATTGCTCATACCAGTGGTAAGGATACTATTGGGGTAATGACAGTGATAAAAGATGGTACACCTTTTAAAAGTGATTATAGAAAATTTAAAATTAAAGGGGCTGGACTCGATAAAAATAATGATATTTTAAATTTAAAAGAAGTTCTAGAGCGTCGCTTTGATCATCTGGAGTGGCCACTACCTAATTTAATTGTTTTAGATGGGGGTAGAAATCAGTTAAAAGCGGGCGAAAAAATTTTGACCACTTTAGGCTTTGATATTCCTGTTGTAGCGGTAGTAAAAGATAAGCATCATAAGCCAAGAGAAATAATTGGTTCGGGCACACTAGCTCGTCAGTATGAAATGGAAATTCTCTTAGCTAACAATGAAGCCCATCGTTTTGCTTTGTCTTACCATAGAAAAAGACGTGGGCGTTTGCTACAATGATTTTGATAAAAAAATATGTTTAAAAAAATTGCTAAAAAAATAATTATTTTTATCTTAATTTGGGAAACTAGATTAATTTTAAAAATTCATCGGCCTAAAATTATTGCCATTACTGGTAGTGTGGGTAAAACCTCGACCAAAGATGCTATTTATTTTGCTTTGAAGGATTTTTTGCCAGTTAGACGGAGTGAAAAAAGTTACAATAGTGAACTAGGAGTTCCTCTTACTGTTGTAAATCAAAAGAGTGGCTGGTCGAGCGTTTTTTTGTGGGTTAAAGTTCTTTTGGGTGGATTGAAAGTCATTTTTCAAAAAGATTATCCAAAATGGTTAATACTTGAAGTAGGAGCTGATCATCCTGGTGATATAAGAAAAATAGTTAAGTGGTTAAAACCAGACTTAGCTATGGTAACGAGACTTCCAGAAGTACCGGCTCATATTGAATTTTTCAAGAATAAAGACGAAGTAGTGGCTGAAAAAATGTCTTTAGTTGAAGGGATAAAAGATGATGGTTGGGCTATTTTAAATTTAGATGATCAGATTTTAAAAACTAAAAAAAATAATTTAGATTCTAAACATATTCTTACTTATGGTTTTTCAGCAGCAGCTGATGTTTACGCCAGTGATGTGGTTGTAGAATATCAAGCTGGAGCCCCTTGGGCTCTTAGTTTTAATATTAATACCGCTGGGGTTAAAAAGCCGGTGTTGTTAAAGGGTGTTTTAGGGCAACATCAAATTTATTCTTTTTTGGGGGCGGTAGCGGTGGCTAAAATTTTAGAATTAAACATATCACAAGTGGTAGATAAGTTGGTTGAAAATTATAGATTACCAAAGGGACGATTTAATCTTTTGGCTGGTATTAAAGGTAGTTTAATTTTAGATGATACCTATAATTCATCTCCAGAGGCTAGTGCTAAAGCCATGGAAACTATCAAGGATTTAAAACTTCAAGGCCGTAAAATAGCTGTTTTGGGCGACATGCTTGAGTTGGGTGTGTATTCTGCTGAAGCCCATTTTAAAATTGGACAACAAGCGGGGCAGACTTTTGATATTTTAATTACTACCGGCAAAAAAGCTAAGGGAATAAATAAAGGGGCTATTAATGCTGGCCTAGCTGAAGACTTTTGTCTTCATTTTGAAGACAAAAGTTTAATCGGTGCATGGTTAAAAGATAATATTAAGTCAGGAGATTTAATTTTTGTTAAAGGTTCACAGGGGATGAGGTTAGAAAAAGTAGTAGCAAAAATTATGCTTCAACCGGAATTAAAAAAAGGATTACTATGTCGTCAGGATGATGGTTGGGAAAACTTGTAAATACCGCCCACAGTTTTATTAAAAAGTAAGTAGTCAGACAAAAATTGGTTTGTTAAAATTAAATTAAACTAATTTTATGACTACTTTTGATAGTTTAACTCTTTTTGCTTCTGGACGCCTTATTTCATTGCGCTGGTTTTTTCTATTATTGATTTTGGTTTTCTTGGGTTTTTTTTCAACTACGGGTTTAGATCAAGTTAGAGAATTAGATTTTATTTTAACCCCAGACATTATATTTTTGGGTATTTTACTACTGGCTAGTTTTTGTAATTTACTTTTGTTTATTGGTTATCGTTTTATTTACAACAAACAATCTAATAATTTATTAGGTTTGTTAAATGGGGCTCAAATAATTTTAGATATTCTTCTTTGTGGTATCGGTTTGTTATTTTTTGCGCATATTAGTGTTTTACTCCCTTTAATATTTTTATACCCTATTTTTGAAGCGGTAGTTTTATTTTCTCCTTTATTGGCTTTTTTTATTAGTTTATTAGTGGGTACTATTTTATACGCTGTTGAAGCTTTAGCTGGACAGGAGATTGTTTTTTTGGATTACAATTTTAACTTGAGTATTTTAAAATCAGTTTTTGAATTTGAACCCAGTATATCTTTCTTATCTTCGGGCTTAATTTGGGCTTTAGTCATGATTGTTTTTGGTTTTATTTTTTCTTATATGCACGCCCTTGTCTTACCAAAAGAAAGTCGTCGTATAAACTCTGAAAAAATAAAACGTAGTGGGCAAGCTCAAGATGAAAAAGAAGAAAAAGATAAATGGATGCGTAAGTTTGCAGCTAAAATAGATGAAAACGGTCGTCAATTAAGGGCTAAAGAATTAGAATTAGCTCTAGCTAAGCAAAAATTAGATGTTCTAGAGCATGCTAAGTCAGAGTTTATTTCTGTCACTACTCATCAATTAAGAACCCCTATGTCAGCTATAAAATGGACTTTCAATATGATGATATCAGAACAATTAGGTCCGATAAATGAGGAACAAAAAGATTTTTTAAATAAAGGATATCAAAGTACTTTAAGGGTCATGAATATTGTTAACAACTTGGTTCATATTGACCATGACGAAGCTAAAAAAGATGATTACAATTTTACTCCTATAGATTTGGTAGCTTTATTAAAAGAAATAAGTTTTGAATTTTCAAATCAGGCTGAAAGTCAAAACATAACTCTAACCATTAAAGAAGCTCCGGATAATTTACCGACCATCAATCTAGATGTTAATAAAATTAGGATGGTCTTTGAAAATTTATTAGACAATGCTTTAAAGTACACCCCTCGTAATGGTAAAATAGAAGTAGAGGTGAAAGACGATAAATTAAACAGCGCCGAACAAGCTTTAGAAGTAGTGGTGAAAGACAATGGAGTTGGTATTCCCAAAGAAGAGCAAGCTAAAATTTTTCATAAATTTTATCGGGCTTCCAATGCTAGGCTTCAGGAACCAGATGGTAGTGGTATTGGGTTATTTATTGCTAAAGACATAGTAGACAGACATGCAGGGGCTATGTGGTTTGATAGTGAGGAAAATAAGGGTACTACTTTTCATATTGTATTACCTGTGCATCAAAAAGTGGGCGGAAGTAAAAAACCATAGTATAATGTTTTCATTGTTATTTATTTAAATTAAAAAAGTATGAGCGACGCTGAATTAAAAAAGATTTTCATAGTTGAAGATGATGAATTTTTGAGATCTTTAACCGTTAAACGTTTAGAAAAAGAAAACTACAATATAGCTGTGGCGGCTGATGGAGAGCAAGCTTTAAAACATTTAGATACCGATAGTCCGGACCTTGTGTTGCTTGATTTGTTGTTGCCGGGAGTGGATGGTTTTCAAGTTTTAGAAAAAATGCAAGGAGATGCTAATTTATCTAAAATTCCAGTAGTAGTATTTTCAAATTTAGGCCAAAGAGAAGATATAGAAAAAGCTAAAGGTTTAGGAGCTAGCGACTTTTTAATTAAAGCTAATTTTACTCTTGATGATGTGGTAGCTAAAGTTAATAGTTATATGAATAAGGTTTAATTATTTTCATCTATGACTAAAACTCGAGTAGGGGTTATTAGAGGAGGCGTTGGACACGAGTATGAAGTCTCATTGGCGACAGGAGCCAATGTTTTAAGTAGCTTAGATAAAAATAAATATGAACCAGTAGATATTTTGGTAACCAAAGACAAAGTTTGGCATTATAAGGGTTTACCAATAAAAATAAATGATTTACCTGAATTTATAGACGTTGGTTTTAATGCTCTTCATGGGGAATTTGGTGAAGATGGTAGCGTTCAAAGATTGTTAGAGGAAGTAAATTTACCTTATACAGGTAGTAACAGCCAAACTTCTGCTATTGGTTTAGATAAATATGAAGTGAAAGAAATTTTGCAAGACAAGGGTATTTTAGTGCCTCGAGGTATGTTATTTGAAAGAGGAGATTCTGTTTTTGTAATAGCCAGTGAAGTTTTTAAAAAAATTGCTCCGCCGTGGATAGTTAAACCAAAAGACAGGGGATCGTCGGTGGGAGTATATTTAGCTAAAACCTTTTTGGATTTAGAACAAGCCATTGAAAAGAGTTTACGTTTTTCAAATTATGTTTTAATAGAAGAATATATAAGAGGTCGGGAATCTAGTTGTGGAGTCATAAATGACTTTAGAAAATCTGATATTTATGCTTTACCCCCAATAGAAATTTTTACTCCGTCAGATAACTTTTGGAGCTATGAAGATAAATACTCAGGTTTAACTAGAAAAATTTGCCCAGGCTGTTTTAAGGTTGAGGAGAAAGATTCTATTCAAGAATTAGCAAAAACAATTCATCAAACACTTAAGTTAAGACATTATTCTAGATCAGACTTTAGGGTCACCCCTAGGGGTGTTTATGTGTTGGAAACTAATACTTTGCCTGGACTCATGAAAGGGTCTCCTTTTACAGACTCGATGGAGGCTGTGGGAGTATCTTATGCTGACTTTTTGGATCATATTTTAACCATGGCTCTTATTAAGGGCTAATTTTTTGAGGGTAGCTTATTGGGCCTGTTATAGGTATAATGTCTAAATCTTTAAATTTAATTGATATTATATGAATGACGCCAATCGTAAAATTTTAGCTGGGTTGCTTGTGATGGTATTTTTAATTTTGGTCTTTATTTGGGCTCAGTCTTTAGGTGAAGCCAATATGTCTAGAACAGATAGGATAGAACAAGAATTAGCCTCTTATCAAAAAACCATAGAAAAATGCTCTAAGGTAAATAAGTCTAATGAGAAAGAAGTTAAGTTATGCGAGCTTCAAATAGCTCAGATTAGCCAAGGTCTACAAGCTTTAGAAGTAGAATTAAAAGACTTAAATATTGCGTCTACAGTTGAGGTTGTTGCTACTAGTTCTGAAGATACTCTTAATTAAGGTTTGATTTTTGGCTAGTTTTCATTTAGTATTTAGGAGTTGGTATTTGGGCCCGCCCTGTAAGTAGATATTGCTGGCGGACGTAGCCCACAATTTAAGATTAAATTAGCAATATTTTCTACTGGGCCCGTAGCTTAGTTGGTAGAGCGCCCGCTTTGCAAGCGGGAGGTCGGGAGTTCGAATCTCCCCGGGTCCACCAGATAGAAAAATCTCCACTGCTGGAGATTTTTTGATACTGGTGGAAGCCGGAAACATGTTTCTTTAGCAAAAGAAACTGTTGAGGCAGGGTCGTGGAAATCCTCGAGTGGCGACGAGAGGATTATCCCTGACCACAACATAAACATTAGGTTGAGTTATTAAAAAATTAATGGTATTAATATTTCAAGCGTTTGGTCTTTTTTTGGAGGTTAAAATCATGACTAAAATAATAGGTCAATGTCATTGTTCTTGCCACAATCCGGGGGTTAAGGTTGAACATCTGGTCCCATGTTGCTTTCTTTGCTCTACTTGTGGTGGAATATTGTTGCCGGGTTTTATGACGCTCATGTTAAAGTTTGCAGTAGTTTTAAGGTTTGAATTTTAACAACACAACCAGAAAGGAGTGTGCCCTATGAGAACAAGAAAATGGCTTCGTTGGCTCTGGGGTCAGATGTTGTTGTTATTTCCTCCAAAACCAAAAAAGAAGGAGGATCACCAGCGGGATTTGAAGGATCTTAATAAAAAAGCCGGCTACTTGGCTGCCCTTCGGGATCGAGGTTGATTTCTTGTTATGTTCGATTTGGTGTTAAGGCGCCTCACTTGTACAGTGAGGTGTTTTTTTAAATTTAAGTTATACACATTTTAAAAAAGGCAAGTTAGATTTTAAGCTAATTAGAGTTATAATCTAAGTAATATAATCATGACATCTTGGCTTAGGCAGAATAAGTTCAGTGGGGTAGCAATGGTTTTTTTGTTAGTGATTTTGTCATTAGTTTTCGTCAGTTATTCTGATTCCAGAGATGTTGAAGCTGCTAATTACACTAGATTTAATAATAA